>NZ_JBFBBQ010000139.1:0-16999 GCF_040682775.1 Amycolatopsis sp. NPDC051106
AACGCCACCTCACCAACGCCATCTACCGGGCCCTGCTCACCGACCACCAACACCAGCTACAAGCAGCAACTTGACATAGAAGCTTCATTCACTGCGTCGCCGCCGAGCCCATCCGCCGTGCTGACCAGTGCACCCGGGTGGTGCTGTCCATGCCCGCGCCAAGCCAGGCCGCTACCATCGCGTTCCGGGCGTGATCGGGGAGCGGAAGGCGGGCAGGCGTGGACGTGGCGAGTCCGACGCGCGCCGCCGCCCCGGAACCCTCGCTCGCGAAACCCGCGCGGCCCCTGCTGCGCTGGGGCATCCACGCCGGCTGGGTGGTCCTGCTGGCCCTGGCCACCGAACTGCGCGTCGGCCGCTTCGGGTTCCACCCCTCCGACCAAGGCTTCATCCTCGCCCAGGCGTGGCGCGTGCTGCACGGCGAAGTCCCGCACGCCGACATCATCTCCGCCCGCCCGCTCGGGTCCGCGGTGCTGCACGTCGCCGACTACGCCCTGCCGATGCCGCTGTTCTTCGGGTCGAGCTTCCTTTCGATGATCGAGATCATCGTCGCCACCATCGCCTTCGCCACACTGGTCACTCGCCGCCGGGTTCTCGGCTGGGGCCCGGGCATGACCGCGATGGTCGCGGCGGCGTCGCTGATCAACCTCAACGCCTTCCCGCTGATGGCCTGGCACACCGTCGACGGCATCGCGCTCACCGCGTGCGGCGCGTGGGCCCTCGACACCGGGCTCGGCAAGAACCACGCACTCGCCCGCCGGGGTGGTCTCGTACTGCTCGGCTGCGCGGTGTTCGTCAAGCAGAGCTTCGTGCTGGCCGCGGTGATCGGGGTGGTGTGGCTGCTGCTGCACCCGGCCACCCGGACGGGCAGCCGGCGCGTGCTCCGGTTCGTCCTCGACCTCCTCGCGCTCGGCGCGCCCGGCCTGCTGTACGTCGCCTGGGTCAGCCTCGGCGGCGGGTTCGCCGAGATGGTC
This sequence comes from Amycolatopsis sp. NPDC051106, assembly GCF_040682775.1. Lineage (NCBI taxonomy): Bacteria > Bacillati > Actinomycetota > Actinomycetes > Pseudonocardiales > Pseudonocardiaceae > Amycolatopsis > Amycolatopsis sp. NPDC051106. The sequence continues at coordinate 972 of NZ_JBFBBQ010000139.1, forward strand.
GAGCAGCTGACCGGCGGCGTGCCCGCGTACGGCCAGCGGCTGCTCGGGCTCTGGCTCGAAGACCCCGAGGTGCTGACCCGGGCACCGATGCGGGAACTGGGTTTCTTCGCCGCGATCGCCGTCGTGCTGCTGGCCGTCCGGCTGCCCGGCGACCGGCTCGGCGCGGCCGGGCGCGCCGCGTCCTGGGTGCTCGTGCTCGCCGGCGCGGCGGCCGTCGTCTGGACGGTCGTCGACGGCCGGTTCACCGGCTCCTCGCGCTGGGCGGACGTCCTGTGGTGGATCGTCGCGGTCAGCGTGCCGGTCAACGCGGCCGTCACGCGGAAGGTGCCGTGGGCCGGGCTGCTGGTGCTCGCCACCGGGTTCATGACGAGCCTGTCGTGGGGCAACGACACGCCGACGCTGCTCACCGGCACCCTCGCGCTGACGGCGTTGCTGCTGCTGAGCCACGTCGTCCCGCCGCGGCCGCGGCTCGCGCGCCGCTGGGTGACCGCGACGGCGGGCCTGACGGCGGTCGCGGTGTGCGGCTGGGTCGTCGTCGCGCGCCACGACCAGGCGGCCTACCTCGACCTGAGCCACGACCGGCTGACCGCGGACCTCGGTGACGTCAGCCCGGCGATGGCCGGCATCCGCACCAACCCCTCGACGCACGCGTTCGTCCGGCAGATCCGCGACTGCCTCGAGCGGTTCCCCGCCGGAAAGACCGCGATCCTGCCGGACAGCACATTCGCCTACCCGGCGTTCGGCCTGCGCAACCCGTTCCCGCTGGAGTGGCCGCTGCCGCTGGAGATCGTCGGCGACGCACCCGAGCGGATGCTCGCGAAGGCCGACGAGCTGAACCGCGACGGCGGCTACCTGGTGCTGTTCGAGACGGATTCGATCCGGATGCTCGCGACCGGCGGCCCGGTGCCGGAGTCGATCCCGCTCGACACCCCGGTGTTCGACTACCTGGGTCTGGAGAAGGCGATCCAGGCCCGGCTCACGGGCCGCGCGGTCACCTGCGGCAGCTTCGTCGGGAAGTACGCGCCCTAGCCCCGCTCGCCCCGGACCAGCTCGAGCAGGCTCTCCGGGACGTCGTCGCCGAACAGGCTCTCGAGCAGGACGGCGTCGTCGACGGGGGTCGCGGCGCGGACGAACATGGCCTCCTCGTAGGCGGCGATGCCGGCTTCGACGTCGCCGGGGTGCGCGGCGAGGGCCTGGCCGAGCTCCGCGCCGTCGAGCATGGCCAGGTTGGCGCCTTCGCCGTTCGGGGGCGCGAGGTGCGCGGCGTCGCCGACGAGGGTCACGCCCGGCACGCGGTCCCAGCGGAGCCCGACCGGCAGCGTGTAGTGCGGGCGCAGGATCGGGTCGGTGTCGCCGTCGGTGATCAGCGCCGTGAGCTCCGGCGCCCAGCCGTCGAACTCCGCCGCGATCCGCGCCGCGGCGGCCGCCGGCTCGGTGAAGTCGATGGCGGCGAACCAGTCCAGCGGCCGAGCGAGCGCCACGTAGGTGTGCACGGTGTCGCCGCTTTCGCGGTGGGCGTTGATGCTGTCGTCCGGCGAGCCGCCGTGCGCGACCATCGACCCGCCGCCGACCGCCGCCGCGGTGGCGGGGTGCTTCGCGACGACGTCGAACAGGTAGGTCTCGACGAACGCCGTGCCCTCGTACTCCGGGGTCGCGTCGGTGAGCAGCGGCCGGACCTTCGACCAGGCGCCGTCCGCCCCGACCAGCAGGTCCGTGACGACGGTGCTGCCGCCGGCGAAGGTCACCTCGTGGCTGCCGTCGTCGAGCGTCCGGGCACCGCTGACCTTGTAGTCCCATTTGACGGTGCCATCGGGGAGCGCGTCGAGCAGCATCTGCCGCAGCTCGCCGCGCTGCACCTCGGGCCGGCCGCCGGTCCCGTCGTCGACCTTTTCGTACAGCAGGTTCCCGTCCCGGTCGAGGATCCGCATCGCCTGGCGGCCGTCCAGGACGAGACCGCGGAACTCGTCCGCCAGGCCGGCGGCTTCGACGGCGACCTGCCCGTTGTAGTCGTGGATGTCGAGCATCCCGCCCTGCAGGCGCGCCATCGGGGAGGACTCGGCCTCGTAGACCGTGACGGGGATGCCGTGGACGTGCAGGACCCTGGCCAGGGTGAGGCCGCCGAGGCCGGCGCCGATGATCGTGACGTTCACGGATGCTCCTTCGGTTCGTTTCGCGACGACCGAAGAGTGACGCGGCTACCTGACGCGGGCCGCACACCGCACTGGCACGCCGCTGGCACCGCCGTCAGTCGGCCAGCAGGTCGTCCGGGCTGCCGCTCGCCAGCGTCGCCAGGACGCCCAGCGCCGCGGCCAGCGTCGCCACCGGCGGGGCCGAGACCGCGATGCGCACGGCGTTCGGCGCGTGGCCCGGCAGCACCGCGAACGCCGCGGCCGGCGACAGGGCGATGCCCCGGCGGGCCGCCGCCGCGACGAACGTCTCCGCCCGCCACTGCTCCGGCAGCTCCCACCAGCGGTGGTAGGACGCCGCGTCGCCCTGGAGGCCCGGCAGCTCCGCCTCGACCACCGACGCCCGCGCCGCGGCGTCGAGACGTTTCGCGGCTTCGATGTCGGCGAGGGTGCCGGTGACGATCCACTGCGTCGCCGCTTCGACGGCGAAGCGCGACGCGGCCCAGGCGCCCGAGCGCACCGACGACGCCAGCCGCGCGGTCCAGGCCGGGGGCGCCACCAGGAATCCCGCTGTCAGGCCGGGGGCGACGCGCTTGGACAGGCTGTCGACGAACACCGTCCGCTCCGGCGCGTAGGCGGCGAAGGGCCGGACGTCGTCGCGCAGGAACGTGTAGATGCCGTCCTCGATCACCGGCAGGTCCAGCCGGGCGGTGACGGCGGCCAGTTCTTCGCGGCGCTGCGGAGGCATCGTCGTGCCGAGCGGGTTGTGCAGCGTCGGCTGGACGTACAGCGCGCGCACCGGCCCGGCCGCGGCCAAGGCGTCCGGCACCAGGCCGTGCTCGTCGGTCTCGATCGGCACCAGCTCCACGCCGAGCCGTGCGGCCAGGGCCTTCACCACCGGGTAGGTCAGCGATTCCACGGCGAGCCGCTCCCCCACCGGCACGAACGCGGCGATCGCGGCCGCGATGGCCTGCCGGCCGTTGCCGGTGAACAGGATCGTTGCCGGGTCCGGGCGCCAGTCGCCGCGCGTGAGCAGTGTGGCCGCGGCTTCGCGGGCGGCGCGCGTGCCCGCGGCGCCGATCGGGTGCAGGGCCGCGGTGAGGACGTCCGGCCGGAGCAGCGGTTCGAGCGCTCGCGCAAGATGCGCACTCTGGTCGGGCAGGACGGCGAAGTTGAGCTCGAGGTCGACGCGGGCACCGCCGGGTTCGGCGAGCGCGGGTTCGGGCGGCGGTTTCGCGGCCCGCACGAACGTGCCGCGCCCGACTTCGCCGACGGCCAGGCCGCGCCGGACGAGCTCGCCGTAGACGCGGGCGGCGGTGGAGTTGGCGAGCCCGCGCTGCCGCGCGAAGCGGCGCTGCGGCGGAAGACGGTCACCGGGACGGAGCCGGCCGGCCTCGATGTCGGCGGCGAGGGCGTCCGCGACGACGCGGTAGTCGTCCATGTCCACCTTCCCGCCTTCGATCGCTCCGAGCATGATCCCAGCCCGCCGGGGCCGCTCCCGCAAGCGCCCCAATGTGGCCTTGGTTGCGTCCCACGCACCGAAGGCCGCCTTGGGTGCGTCAGACGCACCGAAGGCCACATTGGGGCGCTTGGGTCGTGGTCGTGTCCCGGTACCCGGCGTGCGTGGCCGCTAGATTGGCCGTGGAGGTGCCATGACCAACAAGACCTGGGCCGAAGTCGACGACTACCTCACCGAAGCACTGCTCGCCCCCGATCCGGTGCTCGACGACGCGCTCGCCGACTCGGCCGCCGCCGGGCTGCCGCACATCGCCGTCGCCCCCAACCAGGGCAAGCTGCTGAACCTGCTGGCCCGCCAGGCCGGGGCCCGCTCGATCCTCGAGATCGGCACGCTCGGCGGGTACAGCACGATCTGGCTGGCCCGCGCACTCCCGGCCGGCGGCAAGCTGGTGACCTGCGAGTACGAGCCCAAGCACGCCGAAGTCGCCCGGGCCAACCTGGCGCGCGCGGGCTTCGGCGAGGACGTCGTCGAGATCAAGGTCGGCGCCGCGCTCGACACGCTGGCGACGCTGACCGGGCCGTTCGACTTCGTCTTCGTCGACGCCGACAAGCGCAACCTCGGGAACTACGTGCGCGCGGCGCTGGAGCTGTCGCGGCCGGGCACGACGATCGTCGTCGACAACGTCGTCCGGGCCGGCCGGGTGACCGACGCGGCGAGCACCGACCCGGACGTCGTGGGCGTGCGGGAGATGTTCGGCTTCCTCTCCGCCGAGCCGCGGCTGGACGCGACCGCCGTCCAGACCGTGGGCGGCAAGGGGCACGACGGGTTCGTGCTGGCCCTCGTCCGCTGACTCACCGCGGCGGCCGCGCCACCACCGGCGGCTCGCCCGGAGCCGTCGGCCGGGGCGGCACGCCCTGGTGCGCCGCGGCCATGAACCCGCGCCAGATGTCGGCCGGGACGACGTCGCCGGTGAGCTTCGCGCCGTTCGCGTCCTTCAGCCGGCGGTCGTCGTCGGAGCCGATCCAGACCGCGGCCGCCAGCTCCGGGGTGTAGCCGACGGCCCACGCGTCCTGGTTGTCCGGGCTGCTGCCGTGCTCCGCCTCGCCGGTGCGCAGCGCGGCCCCGCCGCCGTCGGTCAGCGTGCTGGTGACGTCCCGGGCGATGCGGCGGCTTTCGTCGCCGTCTTCGTCGAACGCGGGGCGCGAGGCGTCGGTGTGCTCCCAGATGACCGCGCCGCTCTCGTCGCGCACCTTCGCCACGAGGTGCGGGGTCGTGCGGCGGCCGTCCGCGGCGAAGGTCGCGTAGGCGCCGGCCAGGTCGAGCGGCCGCAGCGGGTAGCGGCCGATCGCGATGCCCGGCCCGATCAGGAAGCCGTCCTTCTCTCGCATGGTCGGGGTGCCGTCGACGGTGTCGGGGATGCCCGCCTGCCGCGCGGCGTCGCTCAGCGCCTCCGGGCCCAACTTCTTCGCCAGGGCGATGAACGGGCCGTCGGCGTGCGCCCGCATCGCCGTGCGCGGTGTGCACTTGGGGCCGCAGACGTCCGGGTACTTGAACTTCTCGCCGAGGAACTCCTGCTCCTCGGGCGCCGGGACGGGCACGTCCGGGCGGTAGCCGCGGCGCAGGGCGGCGGCGAGCGTGAACGGGTAGAACGCCGAGCCGGCCGCGTGCGGGGTGCTCGCGTAGTCGCGGACGCCCTGGTCGCCCCCCTGGTAGACGCGCACGGCGCCGGTCTTCGGGTCGACCGCGACCACCGCGCCGCGGAACTCCTTCGGCTCGTCCTTCAGCCTGTCCTGCAACGCCTTCTTCGCGGCGTCCTGCATGCCGCGGTCCAGGGTCGTCTCGACCGTCATGTTGCCCTGCTGGAGCCGGCCGAGCGGGAAGCCGTCCTGCTCGAGCTCGGCGAGCACCTGCTGCTTGATGTGGAACTCGTCGTAGGTGAGGCGGCCCGCGCGGGTCTCCGACGGCGCCTGGATCTCGTCGCCGGGGTAGGCCATCGGTTCACCGGCCTTGACGTAACCGCGGTCCACCAGCTTGTCGTGCACGTACTGCCAGCGCCGGGCCGCGTGGACGTCCCCGGACGCGGCCGGGTCGTGCACCGACGGCGACTGGATCATCCCGGCGAGGAACGCCGCTTCGCTCCACGTCATCGAGTCGTCGAGCTTCTTGCCGAAGTAGGCGTTCATCGCCGCGGCGGGCCCGAACGTGCCGCGGCCGAAGGAGATGATGTTGACGTAGCTTTCGAAGATCTGTTCTTTGCTCTGCTCCTGGGTGATCTTCGTGGACAGGACCAGCTCGGCGAACTTGCGGCCGAGGGTCGCGTCGTCGTCGCCGGTGGACTTCTTGATGTACTGCTGGGTGATCCCGGACCCGCCGCCGACGCCGGTGAGGAACGCGCGGCCGATGCCGGTCGGGTCGAAGCCCTGGTTGTCCCAGAAGGTCGGGTCCTCGGTGGCGATGATGGCGTCACGCAGCTTCGCGGGCACCTGCGCGTAGGGCACGAACGTCCGGTCGCCGTCGGCCGGGATGACCTTGAGCAGCGGCGACCCGTCCGAATACTGCAGGACGACGGTCTTGTCGAGCCCGTCGAGCACCTCTTGCGGGCTGCGGACGTCGAGCACGAGGTAGGCGACCCAGAAGGCGATCAGTGGCACGCCGACGAGCAGCCCGAAGGTCCAGTACCCGATGCGCCGGACCCGCCGCCACCGCCGGCGTCGCGGGGTGTCCGGCTTCTCGTTCTCTTCCTCTATTTCCTCCGTCGCCAAGGTCACGAATGGATGACGGCCGAACGGGTGAGGAGGTTCTGTGGAGAACTAACGAGGTTGTTCGAATCCTGTCAAGACGGGCTCACGCCAGGAACGCGCGCAGCAGCGAAGCCGTGCCTTCGATGTGTTCCGCCATGGCCTGGCGGGCCGCGGGGGCGTCGCCGGCCAGGATCGCGTCGACGATCGCCTCGTGCTGGGCGTTCGAGTGCTCGAGGTTGGGCGGGAGCAGCGGGATCCGGTCGAGCAGCTGGTTGACGCGGGTGCGGGCGTCGGCCATCGCCGTGGTCAGGGAGCCGGACGCCGTCACCTCCGCGATCGCGAGGTGCAGGCGGGAGTCCTTGCGGCGGTAGTCGTCGAGGTTCGCGCTCGCGGCTTCGGCGAGCGTGCCGGTGAGGTGCCGGCGGTCGGCGGGACTGAGCGAGCGGGCGGCGGCCATTTCCGCGGCGCCGGTCTCGAGGACGTAGCGGAGGCACAACGCGTCCTCCAGGCCGGCGGCGTCGATCTTGCCGTCGGGTTCGGGCGGTCCGGGCAGGGTGTCGTGCACGAAAGTGCCGCCATAACGGCCCCGCCGTGACTCGACGTAACCGGCGTCGGAGAGGGCCCGGATGGCTTCGCGGAGCGTGACGCGGCTGACCCCGAGCCGTTCGGCGAGCTCACGCTCCGACGGCAGCCGCTCCCCCGCCCCGACGACGCCGAGGCGGATGGCCTGGAGCAGCCGCTCGACGGTCTCCTCGAAGGCGTTGCCCGCGCGGACCGGCCGGAACAGCGCTTCACCGGCATTCACCACCGAGGTCGGTTCCATCCCGCGAGTTTAGGCCGCGGTGCGAGGTCCCTCCCCGCCGCGGCGCACCTTCGGAGTGGCCGCGAACGGTCGCTGTCGGTGACAATGCTGTTCGCGCGCGGAAAAACCGGTGGAACCGGACGGCCACGGTCGGCGACGATGACACCACCGACACCGAACATCGACGCAGGGGGCGATCCGGTGCACTTCCTGATGGCCGAGGATCTGGTTCACGAGCGAGAGGACGAGCTGCGCCACGGCGTCCGCAACCACCCGCCGGGCCGGGCGACACCGAGCCGCCGGACGGGCACCCGTCGCCAGCAGGTCGGCTGGCGCCTGGTCGAGGTGGGGCTGAAGCTGGCGGTAGAGGACGAAGACCGACGGAACTAGCACCGCTAGAAAACGCATCTTTCCTAGGGAAAGCTCGGCCCTGGCGCTCCTGAGACGCATCTTTCCCAGGGAAAGCTCCGCTTGAGCGCCCTGAGACGCATCTTTCCCGGAGAAAGTGGCGTCTTCAGCACTCGATGACGTTCACCGCCAGGCCGCCTCGGGCCGTTTCCTTGTACTTGACGCTCATGTCCGCGCCCGTCTCGCGCATCGTCTTGATCGCCTTGTCCAGCGTCACCACGTGGCTTCCGTCGCCGCGCATGGCCATGCGGGCCGCGTGGATCGCCTTCGACGCTCCGACCGCGTTGCGCTCGATGCACGGGATCTGCACCAGGCCGCCCACCGGGTCGCACGTCAGGCCGAGGTGGTGCTCCACACCGATCTCCGCCGCGTTCTCCACCTGGGCCGGCGAGCCGCCGAGGACCTCCGTCAGGCCCGCCGCCGCCATCGCCGAAGCCGAGCCGACCTCGCCCTGGCACCCGACCTCCGCGCCCGAGATCGAGCCCGTCTGCTTGAGGATCGAGCCGATCGCGCCCGCCGTGAGCATGAACTTGACGATGCCGTCGTCGGTCGAGTGCCGGATGAACCGCTGGTAGTAGTGCAGCACCGCCGGGATGATCCCCGCCGCGCCGTTGGTGGGCGCCGTGACCACGCGCCCGCCCGCGGCGTTCTCCTCGTTCACCGCCAGCGCGTACAGGCTGACCCAGTCCATCGCGTACAACGGGTCGTCCGCGCCGTCCTCGGCCAGGAGCTTCTCGTGCAACGCCTTCGCGCGCCGCGGCACCTTCAGGCCGCCTGGGAGCACGCCTTCGTGGGTGCAGCCGTTGCGGACGCACTCCGCCATGACCGCCCAGATGTCCAGGAGCCCGGAGCGGACTTCTTCCCGCGAACGCCAGGACAGCTCGTTCGCCAGCATGATCTCGCTGATCGGCAGGCCGGTGGACGCGCAGTGCCCGAGCAGGTCGGCGCCCGTGCGGAACGGGTACGGCACCGGCGTCGAGTCCTCGACGAACACCGTGTCGGTCTCGTACGACTCGTCGCGGACGAAGCCGCCACCCACCGAGTAGTACGTGCGTTCCCGCACGAGCGTGCCCGCTGCGTCGAAGGCACGGAAGACCATGCCGTTCGGGTGCGCCGGCAACGACTTGCGCCGGTGCATCGTGAGGTCGTTGTCCTCGTCGAACGCGACCTCGTGCGTGCCACCCAGCTTCAATCGCCCGGACTCGCGGATTTCCGCGATGCGCACCGGGACGATGTCGGTGTCGATCTCTTCGGGACGCTCACCGGAAAGCCCGAGCAGCACGGCCTTGTCGCTGCCGTGACCGAACCCGGTCGCTCCGAGCGAGCCGAACAGCTCGGCCTGCACGCGGGCAACCGAAGAGAGTTCCGCGCCGAGTCCGTCCACAAAGGTCCGTGCCGCCCGCATCGGGCCGACGGTGTGGGAGCTCGACGGCCCGATGCCGATGGAAAACAGGTCGAAGACGCTGATCGCCATTGATCCGCCCCTTCCTATCGCGCCAGCAGGGAGCTGGCTTCTTGCGCGGCCGGGCCCTGGTCGGCGAGGTGCCGCAGGTTCTCCGGCAGCTCCTCCCCACGGTAACCCTTGGTCTGCGCGTAGAGCCGTCCCGCGCGGTACGACGACCGGACCAGCGGCCCCGCCATCACCCCCGCGAAGCCCATCGCCTCCGCAGCCTGAGAGTGCTCGACGAACTCCTCCGGCTTCACCCACCGATCCACCGGGTGATGCCGCGGCGACGGACGCAAATACTGCGTGATCGTCAAAATCTCGCAGCCCGCGTCGACCAGGTCCTGCATCGCCGGAGCGACCTCGTCCGGCGTCTCGCCCATGCCGAGGATGAGGTTGGACTTCGTCACCAGGCCGAACTCACGCGCCTTGGTGATGACCTCCAGCGAACGCGCGTAGCGGAAACCGGGACGGATGCGCTTGAAGATCCGCGGCACCGTCTCGACGTTGTGCGCCAGCACTTCCGGCCGCGAGCCGAAGACCTCGGCCAACTGCGCCGGGTCAGCGTTGAAGTCCGGGATCAACAGCTCGACGCCCGTGCCCGGGTTCAGGTCGTGAATCTGCCGGACGGTCTCCGCGTACAGCCAGGCACCGCCGTCCTCAAGGTCATCGCGAGCAACACCGGTCACCGTCGAATACCGCAGACCCATGGCCTGCACGGACTCCGCGACCTTCCGCGGCTCCGTGCGGTCCAAAGCAGCCGGCTTACCGGTGTCGATCTGACAGAAATCACAACGCCGGGTGCACTGGTCCCCACCGATGAGGAACGTGGCTTCGCGGTCTTCCCAGCATTCGTAGATGTTGGGACAACCCGCCTCTTCACACACCGTGTGCAAGCCTTCGCGGCGCACGAGACCCTTGAGTTCGGTGAACTCCGGCCCCATCCGCACCCGCGTCTTGATCCACGGCGGCTTCTTCTCGATCGGCGTCTCACTGTTGCGGACTTCCAGACGCAGCAGCTTCCGGCCCTCGGGCAGCGCGCTCATCGGGACAGGTCCGCGTACAACGGGTGCTTCGCGGCCAGCGCTTCGACGCGGTCGCGCAGCTTCGAACGCAGGGCGTCGTCGAAGTCCGGCTTGAGGGCCTCCGCGATGACGTCGGCGACCTCGGTGAAGTCCTCGGCCTGGAAGCCGCGGGTGGCCAGCGCCGGGGTGCCGATCCGCAGGCCGGAGGTGATCATCGGCGGGCGCGGGTCGAACGGGACGGCGTTGCGGTTGACCGTGATGCCGACCTCGTGCAGCCGGTCCTCGGCCTGCTGTCCGTCCAGAGTGGACTTGACCAGGTCGACGAGCACCAGGTGGACGTCGGTGCCGCCGGTCAGCACGCGGACACCCGCGTCGGCGCAGTCCGGCTGCGACAGCCGCGACGCCAGGATCCGCGAGCCTTCGAGGGTGCGCTGCTGACGCTCCTTGAACTCCTCGCTCGCGGCGATCTTCAGCGCGACGGCCTTGGCCGCGATGACGTGCTCCAGCGGGCCGCCCTGCTGGCCGGGGAACACCGCCGAGTTGATCTTCTTCGCCAGCTCCTGGCGGCACAGGATCAAACCGCCGCGCGGGCCGCCGAGGGTCTTGTGCGTGGTCGTGGTGACGATGTCGGCGTGCGGCACCGGCGACGGGTGCAGCCCGGTCGCGACCAGCCCGGCGAAGTGCGCCATGTCCACCATGAGACGGGCGTCGACGAGGTCGGCGATGCGGCGGAACTCGGCGAAGTCGAGCTGACGCGGGTACGCGGACCAGCCGGCGATGATCAGTTTCGGCCGGTGCTCGACGGCGAGGCGCTCGATCTCGGCCAGGTCGACGATCCCGGTCTCTTTGTCGACGTGGTAGGCGACGACGTTGTAGAGCTTGCCCGAGAAGTTGATCTTCATCCCGTGCGTCAGGTGCCCGCCGTGCGCCAGGTCGAGACCGAGGATCGTGTCGCCCGGCTTGAGCACGGCGAACATCGCGGCCGCGTTGGCCTGCGCGCCCGAGTGCGGCTGGACGTTGGCGTGCTCGGCGCCGAACAGGGCCTTCGCGCGGTCGATCGCGAGCTGCTCGACGACGTCGACGTGCTCGCAGCCGCCGTAGTAGCGGCGGCCGGGGTAGCCCTCGGCGTACTTGTTGGTCAGCACCGAACCCTGCGCCTCGAGCACGCCCACCGGGGCGAAGTTCTCGGAGGCGATCATCTCCAGGGTGGACTGCTGGCGGTTCAGTTCGTCGGCGACGGCCGCGGCGACCTCGGGGTCGACTTCGGAGAGGTGCTGGTCGAAGGTCGTCATCAGTTCTCCTGGGTGAGCGCGGCGTACGCGGCGGCGTCGAGCAGTTCGGGCACGTCGCCGGAGAGACGCACCCTGAGCAGCCAGCCTTCCGTGTACGGGTCCTCGTTGATGACCTCGGGGCGGTCCGATGTGGCGCCGTTCACCTCGACGACCTCGCCGGACACCGGCGCGTACAGCTCGCTGACCGACTTGGTCGACTCGACCTCGCCGAACACCTCGCCCGCGGTCACGGTCGCGCCGGCGTCGGGCAGCTGGACGAACACGATGTCACCGAGCGACTCGGCGGCGAAGGCGGTGATGCCGACGGTGGCGACGCCGTCCTCGACCGACAGCCACTCGTGTTCTTTGGTGTACTTCAGGTTCTCGGGGATGCTCACGGTGAAAGTCCTTACGCGCGGGAGTAGAAGGGCAGGGCGACGACCTCGACGGGCTCGATCCTGCCCCGGATGTCGACGGAGAGCTCGGTGCCGGGCTCGGCGTACGCCCGATCGACGTACGCCATGGCGATCGGGTAACCCAGCGTGGGCGACAGCGCCCCGCTGGTGACCTCGCCGATCTCGGTGCCGTCGGCCAGCAGCTTGTAGCCGTGCCGCGGAGCGCGACGGCCGGTGCCCTTGAGACCGACCCGCACGCGGGGGACGTCCGCCTTGGACCGCTCTTCCAGTGCCGCGCGGCCGACGAAGTCGCCCGGCTTCTCGAACTTGACGACGCGGCCGAGCCCGGCTTCGAACGGGCTCTGGTCGAGGGTGAGTTCGTTGCCGTACAACGGCATTCCCGCTTCCAACCGCAGCGTGTCGCGGCAGGCGAGCCCCGCCGGGACCAGGCCGTGCGGCTCACCCGCGTCCAGGAGCAGGCGCCAGATCGCCGGGGCCTCGTCGGCGTTCACGAACAGCTCGAAGCCGTCTTCGCCGGTGTAGCCGGTGCGGGCGAGCAGGATTTCGTGGCCCTTCACGACCGCCGGGACGCTGGCGTAGTACTTCAGCGCGTCCAGGTCGGCGTCGGTCACGGCGCCCAGGATCTCGACGGCCTTCGGGCCCTGGACGGCGATCAGCGCGGTCGTCTCGGACCGGTCGTCCACGACCGCGTCGAAGCCCGCGACCCGCTCTTGCAGCGCGTCCGCGACGACCTGCGCGTTGCCCGCGTTCGCGACGACCAGGTAGTGCTCGTCGGCCAGCCGGTAGACGACGAGGTCGTCCAGCACGCCGCCGTCGGCGTCGCAGATCATCGTGTACCGCGCCCGGCCCGGCTTGACCCCGGTGAGGTTGCCGACCAGCGCGAAGTCCAGGACGTCGGCCGCCTGCTTGCCGGTGACGTGGATTTCGGCCATGTGCGAGAGGTCGAACAGCCCGGCCGCCTCGCGGACGGCCTTGTGCTCGGCCAGCTCGCTGGCGTAGCGGACCGGCATGGACCAGCCGGCGAAGTCGGTGAACAGCGCACCGAGTCCCTTGTGGACTCCGTGCAGGGAGGTCTCTTTCGACACGTCGGGTTCAGCCTTCGTAAGCGTTGAGGGGCGGGCAGGAGCACACGAGGTTACGGTCACCGCGGGCGCCGTCGATGCGCCGCACCGGCGGCCAGTACTTGTTCTTCCGCGAAACACCCGCCGGGTACACCGCCAGCTCCCGGTCGTACGGCTTGTCCCACTCCCCGACCAGCGTCTCCGCGGTGTGCGGCGCCCCGCGCAGCGGCGACTCCTCCGCGCTCCACTTGCCGGCCGCGACCTCGTCGATCTCGGCCCGGATGGCGATCATCGCGGCGATGAACCGGTCGATCTCACCCAGGTCCTCGGACTCGGTCGGCTCGACCATCAGCGTCCCCGCCACCGGGAACGACATGGTCGGCGCGTGGAAGCCGTAGTCGATGAGCCGCTTCGCGACGTCGTCGACCGTCACGCCGGTCTCCTTGGTGAGCTGCCGCAGGTCGAGGATGCACTCGTGCGCGACCAGGCCGTCCTGGCCCGTGTACAGCACCGGGTAGTGCGGCGCGAGACGCGAGGCGACGTAGTTCGCGGCCAGCACGGCGACCTTGGTGGCCGCGGTCAGGCCGGACGCGCCCATCATCCGGACGTAGGCCCACGAGATCGGCAGGATCGACGCCGAGCCGTACGGCGCGCCGCTGATCGGGCCGACGCCGGTCTCCGGACCGGCGGCGTCGAGCAGCGGGTGGTTGGGCAGGTACGGCGCGAGGTGCGCGCGCACCGCGACCGGGCCGACACCCGGGCCGCCACCGCCGTGCGGGATGCAGAAGGTCTTGTGCAGGTTCAGGTGCGAGACGTCGCCGCCGAACTCGCCCGGCTTGGCCAGGCCCAGCAGCGCGTTGAGGTTCGCGCCGTCGACGTACACCTGGCCACCGCCGTCGTGGACGATCTTGGCCAGCTCGTCGATGCTGTGCTCGTAGACGCCGTGCGTGGACGGGTAGGTGACCATGATCGCGGCGAGCGTGTCGCGGTGGGTGTCCACCTTGGAGCGCAGGTCGGCCAGGTCGACGTTGCCCTCGTCGGTGCACTTGACCACCACGACGCGCATCCCGGCGAGCACCGCGGACGCGGCGTTGGTGCCGTGCGCGGACGACGGGATCAGGCAGACGTCACGACCTTCGTCGCCGTTCGCGCGGTGGTAGGCGCGGATCGCGAGCAGGCCCGCGAGTTCGCCCTGGCTGCCCGCGTTCGGCTGCAGCGACACCTTGTCGTAGCCGGTGACCTCGGCCAGCCAGTCCGCGAGCTGCCCCACGAGCGTGTGGTACCCCGAAGCGTCCTCGGCCGGGGCGAACGGGTGGATGCCCGCGAACTCGCGCCAGCTGATCGGCTCCATCTCGGTGGTGGCGTTGAGCTTCATCGTGCAGGAGCCGAGCGGGATCATGCCGCGGTCGAGCGCGTAGTCCTGGTCGGACAGGCGACGCAGGTAGCGCAGCATCGCCGTCTCGGAGCGGTGCGTGCCGAAGACCTCGTGGCCCATGAAGCCACTCTCGCGGGCGAGGCCGTTCGGCAGCGCGACGCCGTCTTGGACGTCTTCCTCGACACCGAACGCGCGCAGCACCTTCTCGGTGATCGCCGGGGTGCTGACCTCGTCGAAGGCGACGCGGACGTGGTCGGCGTCGACGTGACCGAGGTTGATCCCGGCTTCCCGCGCGGCCGCGTGGACCTCGGCGGCCTGGCCGGGGACGTGCGCGACGACCGTGTCGAAGAAGGACTCGTGCACGACCTCGACACCGGTCTTGCGGAGAGCGTCCGCGAAGCCCGCGGCGAGGCCGTGGACGCGCTGGGCGATCCGCTTGAGGCCGTCCGGGCCGTGGTAGACCGCGTACATCGCGGCCAGCACGGCGGGCAGGACCTGCGCGGTGCAGATGTTGGACGTCGCCTTCTCGCGGCGGATGTGCTGCTCACGGGTCTGCAGCGCGAGCCGGTAGGCCGGGTTGCCGTCGGCGTCGACCGAGACGCCGACCAGGCGCCCGGGCAGCGACCGCTCGAGGCCGGCGCGGACGGACATGTACCCGGCGTGCGGGCCGCCGTAGCCGAGCGGGACGCCGAAGCGCTGGGTCGAGCCCGCGGCGACGTCGGCGCCGAACTCGCCGGGCGCGGTGATCAGGGTGAGGGCGAGGAGGTCGGCGGCGACGGTGAACAGCGCGCCCGCGGCCTTCGCCGACTCGGAAATCGCGTGGTAGAAGCCGCGGCCGCGCAGCACGCCGGACGCGCCCGGGTACTGGGCGACGACGCCGAAGAAGTCGTCCGGGAGGCCGGTGAGCAGGTCGCGGACCTCGACCTCGATGCCCAGCGCTTCGACGCGGGTGCGCACGACGGCGATGGTCTGCGGCAGGCACTCGGCGTCCAGCACGACCTTGTTCGACTTGGACTTCGACGCGCGGCGCATCAGCGTGACGGCCTCGGCGACGGCGGTCGACTCGTCCAGCAGGGACGCGTTCGCGGTGGCCAGGCCGGTCAGGTCGGCGACCATGGTCTGGAAGTTGAGGAGAGCTTCGAGGCGGCCCTGGGAGATTTCCGGCTGGTAGGGCGTGTACGCGGTGTACCAGGCCGGGTTCTCGAGGACGTTGCGGCGGATCACGCCGGGGGTGACGGTGTCGGAGTAGCCGAGGCCGATCATCTGCGTCATCGGGCGGTTGAGCGCGGCGAGGGCGCGCAGCTCCGCGGTGGCGTCCTCTTCGGACGCGGCGGGCGGGAGCCGCAGGTCGGCGGTGGCGCGGATGGCGCTCGGGACGGCGGCGCCGACGAGGGCGTCCAGGCTGCCGTAGCCGCACTCGGCCAGCATCTTCGCGCGTTCGGCCTCGGACGGGCCGATGTGGCGGGCGTCGAACTGCGTGGAAGTGATCGGGAGCTCCTCAGGCCGGGCGCACAACGGTGCGCTGGGAACTCCCCCTCTGTCATGGCACCTGAGAGTTTCACCGTGGTGCTTGAAAGACAGCACGGCTTTCACCTTGGGTGAGACGCGGGTGCGCCTGCTTTCCAGAGTGGCCTCGCGCGAAGCGGTAGCGGTTACCTGAGAGATTCCGGGGAGTTTGCTCCTTCGGTGCCCCACTGAGTTCGTGAGGGCTCTCCCGCCTCGGCTCGACGGCCCGATCTGCAGTTGTGGCGGCCACGGTACCTGCCGCCTCCAAGGTCCGTCTACTTCACCGGGCCAACGCCACAGTGATCCTCGCCCCTGCCCCAAGCGCCCCAATGTGGCCTTGGTTGCGTTCAACGCACCGAAGGCCGCCTTGGGTGCGTTGAACGCACCGAAGGCC
>NZ_JBFBBQ010000140.1:0-16773 GCF_040682775.1 Amycolatopsis sp. NPDC051106
CGCGGAAAGGGTCACCTCGGATGCAGTGAATGACTCATTCCTGGCGTCGGATGCCAGGAATGAGTCATTCACTGCGGCGAAATTCGGCTGCGTGACCGAGGTCCGGCTGCGTGAGTTGTGCAAGTGGGACCGGCGGCGCTGCGGTGCCGGAAACGAGCAACGCCGCCGGTGCCTCAGGCCTTCGCGCTCTTCAGTTCGAGGGGGTTCTTCGGCGCGTCCGACCGGGCGTCGATCATCCGCTGCCCCAGTTCCTGAAGCCGCTTGCGCCCCATGGCCGAGCGGACCTCCGGGAACCACTCGTCCTCTTCCTCCTCCACGTGGTGGCGGACGTTCTCGGTCAGCACCGTGACCTTCGCGTCGAACGTCTCTTCGTGGGGGTCGAGGTCGAGCAGTTCGGACAGCATCCACACCACGACGTGGTGCTCCTCCACGCTCTCGAGGACGTGATCCTTCGTCTCCGGCACCGCCTCACGCGCCGCCGGGTAGAAGATCTCCTCCTCGATGTACGCGTGGACGGTCAGCTCCTCGATGATCGAGTCGGCGATCCGGCGCTTCTCGTCGTAAGCGTCCTCCCCCGCCTTCTCGAACTCCTTGAACAGCTTCTCCACGGTCTTGTGGTCGTTCTTGAGCAACACGATCGCGTCGGTCGACATCGATTTCCTCACGGTGTGGCCAGGTCCCGCAGGGCGACCTGGGAGTTCTCCAGTTCCTTCGTCATCAGCAGAGCCACGGTGCGGGCGTGCGCCAGCGCCCGGCCGACGGCCCCCACCGAGTCCCACGTCGCCTCGACGGCGCCGCCGGCCACCCGGCCGGACAGGAGGCCCTCCTCCAGCCGGCCCTGCAAGGCCGGCAACAGGTGGGTCAGGTCGTCCGCCAGCAGCCGCAGGGCGCCGAGCACCCGGTACATCTCGACCGGCGAGTCGAGTTCGCCCTCGCCCACGCAGCGGGACAGCCGGCGCACGGTGGCCCCGGCGTCGGCGGCCAGCAGCGACGGCGAGGAGGCGGCACTCGGGTTCATGACCGCTCGGATACCCGTTCGCCGCCGGGGAAAACGCCGTTTGCGCGTTACGCCGTCCGGGTACTCAGCGGACTCCCCGAGACCAGGAGCACGAGTGAACCCAGACGTGTTGACGTTCGGCATCGAAGAGGAGTTCTTCGTCGTCGACCGGCGTGGCCACCTTTCGCAGGCCGGCGATGACGTCGTCGACGCCGCCGAGGCGGCCGCAGACGTGCAAGGCGAGTTGCAACACGAGCTGAACCTGTCGCAGGCCGAAACCGCCACCGACGTCTGCAGCACGCACGCCGAGGCGCTGCGCCAGCTGAGCGGGCTGCGCGAAGACCTCGACCGGGCGGCCCGTGCCCGCGGCTACCGGCTGCTGCCGGCCGGCGCGCCGCCACTGGCCGAATCGTCACCACCGCGCATCACGCCGAACCCGCGCTACCAGCGGATGGCCGAGCACTTCGGCGCCACCGCGTGGACGTCGCTCACCTGCGGCTGCCACGTGCACGTCGCGATCCCCGACAAGGAAAGCGGGATCCGGGTCCTCAACAGCGTCCGGCCGTGGCTGCCCGCGCTGCTCACGATCACCGCGAACTCCGCCATCGCCGACGGCTACGACACCGGCTACGCCAGCTGGCGCTACCACCAGTGGAGCCGGTGGCCCTCGGCCGGCCCGCCGCCGCGGTTCGCTTCGCTCGACGAGTACGAAAGCATCGTCGACGGCTGGCTGCGCTCGGGCGCGATCCTGGACCGCGGGATGATCTACTGGGACGTCCGCCTGTCGGAGAAGCAGCCCACGCTCGAATTCCGCATCTCCGACGTCGCCGCGAAACCGGCGGACGCGGTGCTGCTGGGGGTGCTGGCGCGCGGTCTCGTCGCGACCGCGCTGGCCGACGGCGCGCGGTCACCGGAGCTGTCGAACGAGGTGCTGCGCGGCCGGCTGTGGCGAGCATCGAAGGAAGGGGTGACGGGCTCCTGCCCGCATCCGCGGACCGGTGACCTGCAGCCGGCGAAAACGGTGCTCGACGACCTGATCGAACTGACCGCTCCCGCGCTGAAAGCGGCGGGCGACCTGGACTTCGCCCGCGAAGGGACCGCCCGGCTGGTCGCCGAGGGCGGCGGGGCCGACCGGCAACGCCGTGCCTTCGCGGAAAAGGGCCGGGCGGAAGCCGTCGTGGACCTGCTGACCGAACGCGGCTAGTGCCGCGCGCCGGAGGTTTGGTGCCGGTTGCGGGTTCGGGCGGTGGGTTCCGACGCCATGAATGAGTCATTCACGGCGCCGGACGAGGTGAATGGGTCATTCACTGCATGGGCGCAGGGAGGGCTGCCTTCGGCGAGCGGGTCGGTGCCGGCCGCTCCCGCGGTCGGACACAGGCGACGCACGGCTAGAACGCGGTCCCGGGGAGCTGCTCGAGCAACTGGAGCGCGCGCACCGCGGCGTGGGAGCGGCCGGGGTCGACGACGAGGTGGACATTCGCGGCTTCGGCGTCCCGGCGGGCCTCCAGCAGCACTCGGAGACCGGCGGCACCGAGGAACCCGACCTCGCCGAGGTCGACCCGCAGCACCGCGGGACGGGCGCTCATGTGCCCGGCCAGCGTGGCCTCCAGCTCAGGTGCGCTGCACGCGTCGATTTCGCCCGTCACCTCGACGACGATCGCGTCGGCGCTCTTCCACCGGACCTCGCTGTGCAGGTCGGCGGGCGCGCGCGGCGAGGGCAGGCTCTGGGCCGGAGAAGCCGTCCGGGCCTCTCCCAGCCGGGAATCGGTTGTCATGCCCGAAGAAGTACCCCTTGCGCGCCGAAGGTCAAACAGCGCCCGGTCCGAGTGCATTTCCGCCGGTGGAGCGGGTACCCGGCGGCGAATCCGCGAAAGGAGCCCGCCCATGTCCGACGGCCCGCCCACGATGGGCGTCGAAGAGGAGTTCCTGCTCGTCAACCCGCGTACGGGGCACGCGTCGGCGTGCGCGGAGCAGGTGCTGGCGCGGTACCGCCACCACGGGCCGCTGCCCGACGGCGCCAAGATCCACCGCGAACTGCGGCTCACGCAGATCGAGGCCGCCAGCGGCGTCTGCACCACCGCCGGCGAGCTGCGTGACCAGCTGACGGCGGCCCGCCGGGTGCTGGCCGGGGCCGCCGCGGCCGAGGACTGCGCGCTGCTGGCCACGGGCACGCCGCTCGGGCCCGGCGCGGTCGAGCCGCCCGCGGCCACCGGCCGCTACGCCGAGATCGACGCCGCCTACGGCGCGGTGGTCGCCGACTACGAAGCCTGCGGCTGCCACGTCCACGTCGGGGTCGCCGACCCGGACACCGCGGTCGGGGTCGTCAACCACCTCGGCCACTGGCTGCCCACCCTGCTCGCCCTCTCGGCCAACTCGCCGTTCGACCACGGGCGCGACACCGGCTACCACAGCTGGCGGATGGTCCAGCAGTCCCGCTTCCCCGGTTCCGGCGTCGCGCCGCACCTGCCGGACCACGCCGCGTACCGCCGGGCGGTCGGCACGCTCGTCGAGTGCGGCGCGCTCGTCGACCCGGACCAGACGTTCTGGCTCGCCCGCCCGTCCGGCCGGTTCCCCACCGTCGAGTTCCGCGTCGCCGACACCGCGCTGACCGTCGACCACGCCGTGCTGCAGGCCCTCCTGAGCCGGGCCCTGGTGCGGCGGGCGCTGGACGACCTCGCCCGCGGGCGGGAAGCCGCGCCGCTGTCCCCGCAGGTGGCCGCGGCGGCGGTGTGGACCGCGGCGCGCCACGGGCTGACCGGCTCGCTCGTCGACGCTCTCGACGAGACGCGCCGTCCGGCGTGGACACTGGTGGAAGCCCTGCTGGAGCACGTCCGCACGGCGCTCGAGGAGAACGGTGACCTGGCCGAGGTCCAGGCGCTCGTCGCGGCGTTGCGGGCGGACGGGACCGGATCGGCGCAGCAGCGCGCGGTCGCCGGGCGCGGGACGGCGGCCGCGGTGCGGTGGCTCACCGCGCGGACCGTGCCCGCCGGGCATGGAACGCGGCTCACCGGGTAGTCCCCGGCCATGACGACCTTCACCACCGCCACCACGCTGCCGGCGCCGCGCGGACCGCTGTCGGAGTCCGTGCTGGGGACGCTGCTGCGGGAACAGCCGCGAGCCGACCTCGGTTTCGCCGGCCTGGCGGACGCCGACCCGCTCGGCGACGACCTCCAGCTGGCCCTGCACCTGTGCTACGAACTGCACTACCAGGGCCTGCCGGGAGTGTCGGCCGACTGGGAGTGGGACCCGGAGCTGCTGCGCCTGCGCGGCGCGCTGGAGGCGCGTTTCCTGGCCGCGCTGCGCGAAAACGTGCCGGGCGGGGACGACCTCCAAGCGGAGCTCGACGCACTGCTCGTCGAACCGCTCGACGCCGAGGGGGTGTCGCACTTCCTGCGCGACCACGGCGAGTGGGACCACATGCGGGAGTACTTCGCGCATCGCTCGGTCTACCACCACAAGGAGGCCGACCCGCACGCGTGGGTGATCCCCCGGCTGCGCGGCCGCGCCAAGGCGGCGCTGGTGGCGGTGGAGTTCGACGAGTTCGGCGGCGGCCGCGCGGAGCTCGCGCACTCCCGGCTGTACGCGGACCTGCTGCGCGCGGCGGGGCTGCCGGACGGGTACCTGGAGCTGGCCGACCACGTGCCGGGCCCGATGTTCGCCGTGGTCAACATGATGTCGATGTTCGGCCTGCACCGGTCGCTGCGGGGCGCGCTGTGCGGCCACTTCGCGGCGGCGGAGATCACCACGGCGCCGTCCGCGACACGCATGGACCAGGCGCTGCGCCGGCTGAACGCGCCCGAGGCGTGCCGGTTCTTCTTCACCGAGCACATCGAGGCGGACGCGGTCCACGAACAGGTGCTGCGCCACGACGTGCTCGGCGGCCTGCTCGAGCAGGAGCCCGAGCTGGCCGCCGACGTGGTGTTCGGGATCCAGGCGACGGAGTTCCTGGAAGGCCGGTTCGGCGCGCGGCTGCTGGAACACTGGCGCGCGGGTGAATCGTCGCTGCGTCAGCCGTTGCCGGGCTGAGTCCGCACCCGCTTGCGGTGGCTCGTGTCGCAGAGGGGGAACCGCTTGCTCCGGCGGCACGCGCACACCGCGACCACGAACCGGTCGGACCGCACGACCTCGCCCTCGGGCGTGCACAGCTCGACCGGCCCTTCGACGAGGACCGGCCCGCCCGGGACGACGGTGACGCGGCGGGGCCGCTCAGCGGCCGGCACGCAGCACCACCAGCTCCTCCATCCGCTGCCCCGGCTCGATCAGGCCGGCGGCCTCCAGGAACTCCGTCCGTCCGGAGAGGACCGGGCCGAACGGGATGCGGGCGCGGCGGTCCACCGAAGCCCGGAGGCCCTGTTCCGCCAGCATCTCCAGCGAGCGATCCACATCGGACAGTGCGGATTGGACGAGCAGCAGCGTGCCACCGGGGCGCAGCAGCGTGCCCGCGCGGGCGCAGAGCGGATCGAGGACCGCGCGGCCGTCCGGCCCCGCGTCCCAGCCACGGGTGCCGCGGACCGTCGGAGCCGGGGACGGCACGTAGGGCGGGTTGGCGACGACGACGTCGAACGGGCCCTCCGCCAGCGCGGTCGTCAGGTCGCCCCGGCGGGTGCGGACCCGGAGCCGCCGGGTCAAGGCGTTGAGGCGGACCGACGCGAGTGCGCGGCGCGAAAGGTCCAGCGCCAGCACGGTTTCCGCGCCGCGGCGGGCCAGGGTCAGCGCCTGCGCGCCGGTGCCCGTGCACAGATCGAGGGCTCGCGCGCCGGGCGGCATCTCGAGGTCGCCGATCGCCTCGGCGAGCAGGGCGGTGTCTTCCTGGGGGCGGTAGACGCCCGGGAGCCGCAGCAGCCGCGGGGCGGCCGGCACGGGCCGGAGGACGACGGGCCGGGCGGCCAAGGGGCCCGGGCGGACGGGTTCCGCCGACGTGGTCATCTCGGTCTCCTTCACCTCGCCGCGGCCCGGCGCACTCGCCGGCGGACAACCGCGTCGCCCCGGGCTACCCGGCGAAGATCGCCGCAAACGCCGCCGGTTGAACGGGCTCCAGCGGGGTATTCGGGCCGCAAGGACCCCGGAGGAAGGCACAGCGATGACGTCCCAGGACCGCACTCAGCACCCCACCGACCCGGCCGAAGGCGCCCGCGGCGACGACCCGCACGGAAACACGCCGGAAGCACAGCGCGAAACGCTCCGCGGCGAACAAGGCACGTCGAGCGGCGACCAGCACGACGACAGCGACCCGCAGTCGGGCTGACCACGCCTCGGGCACCGCACGATCGGGTGGTCCGATGGGGCGTGGGTGCGTCCCGAGCGCCCCATCAGGACCGGCCCGGGTGGCGCCGCGGCTCAGGACGCCGGCGCGGCCTCCTCGGCCACCGGACCGATCTCCTCCATCATCAGCAACGCGCCCACGCTGCGGCCCTCGCGGTTCTGCAGGGCACTGCACAGCAACCGCACCACGACGGTGCGCCCCCGGCGGTTGACGGCGTCCAGGGTTTGCTCGGCCCGGAACCCGGCATCGGCCAGCGCTTCGCGGAGCACCGGGCGCAGCTCGGCGATCGGCAGGCCGATGTCCAGGTTGAGCAGGTGGGTGCCCTCCGCCTCCTCGCGGCGGACACCCCAGAGGTTTTCCGCACCGCGGTTCCAGGCCTTGATCCGCATTTCGGAGTCGATCACCACGATCCCGGCCTGGACCGCGGTCAGCACTGACTCCAGGAAGTCGTTCAGCTCGTCGAGCTCGAGGCCGCGGTCCCGCAGCGCGTCGTTGATCGTCTGCAGCTCGTCGTTGGTGGAGTGCAGTTCTTCGTTCGTCGTTTCGAGCTCTTCGTTGGTGGACTGGAGCTCTTCGTTGGTCGTCTCCAATTCCTCCACTGTGGACTGGAGCTCCTCGTTCGTGGTCTCCAGCTCCTCGTTGGTCGACTGCAGTTCCTCGTAGGCCGACTTGAGCCGGCCGTTCGTGTACTCGAGCTCGGTGAGCAACGACCGCGCCCAGCTCACGTCGTGGAACACCACCGACACGCCGAGCAGGCTCTTGTCCTTGCCCAGCAACGGGTTCACGTGCACCTCGTACCACACGACGTCACCGGTCCGGCGCCACTCGACGTCCTTGATCCGCAGCGACCGGCGTTCCAGCCGGGCCTGCTCGACGTAGGGCCGGAGCGTGACCGGGCGGTAGGAGACGTCGAGGTCCCACAGCTTCCGCCCGACATCCCGTTCGGACAGTCCGAACAGGATCTCGGCCTGCTGGTTGACCAGCGCGACGACCTCTTCGCCGGTCACCACGATCTGGGCGACGGGGCTGGTCGCGAACGCGTGCTCCCGCAGTTGGCCGACGCTCGAGACGTCGGCCGAGCGCCGCGCCTGGTTGCCGTTGGCGGTGAAGCGCTGGTAGCCGACCTGGGCGGCGCCGCTCTTGCGGAAGACCCGCTGCTTGAGGTCGAGCGGCTCGAAGAGCCGGGTGTGGCTGAGCAGCATCTCCGCCTTGCCCAGGAACATCACACCACGGGGCGCCAGCGCGAAGTGGAGCCGCTCGAGGATCTTCGTCTGCGTGTCGGCGTTGAAGTACATCAGCGTGTTGCGGCACACCAGCAGGTCGATCCGTGAGATCGGGGCGTCCTGCACGAGGTCGTTGCGGCCGAAGATGACCGAGCGGCGGAGGTCCTTGCGGAAGGTGTACCGGCTGCCCTGCTGCTCGAAGTACTCCGTGAGCTGGGTTTCGGGTACGCCTTCGAGTTCGTCCGGGGTGTACGCCGCGTGCCGAGCCTGGACGAGGGCCTCTTCGTCGACGTCGGTGGCGTAGATCTTGACCCGCTGGCGGAAGGCGTCGACCCCGATCGCGTCGGCGAGGGCGATGGCGATGCTGTAGGCCTCCTGGCCCGCCGCGCACCCCGCGCTCCACACGCGGATCGGCTCTTCGGGGCTGCGTTCGGCCAGCAGGGCGGGGATCACGTGCTCCCGGAGGTACTCCCAGGCTTCCGGGTCGCGGAAGAACCCGGTGACGTTGATCAGGATGGTGTTGAACAGGGCGACGAACTCGTCGGCGTTCACCTGCAGCTGGTCGATGTAGTCCGCGTAGCTCTCGGCGCCGACCTGGCTCATCCGCCGCTGCACCCGCCGCATCAGGCTGGTCCGCTTGTAGCCGGTGAAGTCGAAGCCGCGCGATTCCTTGAGGTACACGAGCACGGACTCGAACTCGTCGTCGGCCTCCAGCCGGGGCTCCGTCACCGGGGACACGCTACCTGCTTCCCACCCGCGACCGGCCGCGCCGGGCCAGCACCGCCCACACGACCTTGCCGCCGGCCCAGGACCTGCTGCACCCCCAGACCCGGGCGATCTGCACGACCATCTGCAGCCCGAGGCCCGCTTCGGAGCTGTGGACCCGCTCGTGCAGCACCGCCGGCCGCGGATCGTCGTCGGCGACGGCGACGGTGAAGACGCCCCGCCGCAGTTCCAGCCGGAGCCGAGGGGCGGAGAAGGTGTGCCGGATCGTGTTCTCGACCAGCTCCGTCGCAACGAGCAGCGCGTCCTCGGTGTTTTCCGGCACCCCCCACTCGGCGCAGACGCGGGTCACGAACTGCCGCGCCAGTGCCGACGCTCCGGACGACGGCATCAGCAGCTGCACCGCCCGGCGCCGCAGCGGGTGGTCCCGCTCCTGCTCGGCCGTGCCGACATCGGCGTGGACCGCCACGAAGCGGTCGATCGCTTGGCTCCTCAGCACCGCGATGTGCTCCGGCCGGGCCGAGACGAGCGCGAACGGGACGCCGGGCCAGTCGCTGATCCGCATGGCGACCGTCGAGAAGACGCCCGCCAGCTTGTCCTCGCCGATCGTCAGCCCACTGATGTCGGCGATCACGCTCTCCGGGGCGTCGGTGGCGATCTTGAGCAGGCCGTCGCGCAGGTCGGGATAGCTCGTGAGGTCGAGCCGCCCGGTCACGGTCACCACCGTCGACCCGGCCCGGACCTCCGGGACCAGGAGTACTCCCGCGCTGTCGCCGGTCATGGTTTCGATCCGGTTTCAGGGTCCTGCGTGAGCAGGAACCGCCGCAGCGTCTCGGCGGCCGTGGCGCACTCGCGCACGGTGCTCTCGTACCGCCCGGTCGCCAGCCCGGACCGGCCGGCGGCGTTCTGCTGCATCCGCCGGGCCAGCGCCGCCTTCTCGTCGAGAGAGCGCAGCGCCGTCCACAACGCGCGCTCGAACTCGAGGTCGTGCGCCCGGAGCAGGGCCTCGGCCGACCACGCGTGCCCGATGCGGCAGCGGTAGTGCCCGTCCTGCCGGCCGACCTCGACGAGCGTGCCGCCGCAGTCGGGGCACGTGTGCCCGGACGGCGGGTTCACGTCGCCCGGGACGACGGCGTCGAGCCGGACGCCGTCCCGGGCGATCCGGTCTTCCAGGAGAAGGGCGGCCGAGGGCGGCGGCACCCCGGCGCTCGAACCGGGGGTGCGGACCAGCTTGTCCAGCACCTTGCCGAGCACTTCGACCGGGTACACGTGCTCGGTCGCAGTGCCCGCCAGCGCGCTTTCGGGCATGCCCGGGTACAGCGCCTCCTCCGGGTCCTGCACCATCGCGACGCCACCTCGTTCGACGATCGCGCGGAGCCCGAGCGCGCCGTCGTCGAGGGCACCGGAGAGCACGACCCCGATCGCCGCCGGTCCCGCCGCGACGGCGGCGGAGCGGAAGGTGGCGTTGATCGCCGGGCGGTGCCCGCTTTCGGTCGGGCCGTGGCTGAGGAACTGCACCCGGTCGTCGATGAGCAGGTGCCGGTCCGGCGGGGCGACGTGGATCACGCCCGCGGCCAGCGGCCGGCCGTGCGTCGCCACGACCGCCGGGAGCGCGCCGGCCCGGTCGAGGATCTGCGGCAACGCGCTCGTCGCCCCGGGTGCCAGGTGCATGACGACCAGGATCGCCGCCGGGAAGTCGGCAGGCAGGACCGCGGCCAGCCGGCGGAGCGCCTCCACCCCGCCCGCGGACGCGCCGACCACCACGACGTCACGCTGGACGGGCACGGCGACCACCTCCTCACCCGGTCACGGTAGTCGCATCACCCTCCCGGGTAGCCCGTGGGCGCTCACCGAAACGTGCTTGTCACCCTTCGTCGAACTCGAACGGCAGCGCGTCGACGCACGCCTGGTACTTCTCCGCCATCTCGTGCTCGGTGTGCGCCGCCACGAACAGCTGCGCCAGCTCGAAGCTGTAGCTGTCCTGTTCCGGCAGCTCGGAAAGCCGCTGCCCGGCCTCCGGCACGATCTCGATCTGCACGCCGTCGATCCGGTCCTGGATCTCCGCGATCTCTTCCGGGGTCGGCACCCGTGTCACGACGCCGTCTTCGAAGCGGCGCAGGTACCACTTGCCGGCAATCTGGTACTCGCCCTTGTGCGGCCGGCGGCCGGGGTCCTGGCCCAGACCGAGACGCACCATGATCTCGTGGTTGGCGACCCCGTCGACGAACTCGAACAGCTCCGCGTGCGACTGCGAGTGCCGCGGGTTGATCTCCAGCAGGGCGACCTGGCCCGACTCGGGGTCGCAGAAGAACTCGATGCTGAAGGTGCCGTTGTCGTACCCGATCCGCTTCATCACCCGCTCGGCCACCTCGCGCATCCGCCGGACGGGTTCCTCGTCCAGCTGGGACGGGTACTGGTGGCGCAGGAACGACGAGCTGTCCGGGTAGTTGATCGAGTCCAGGGCGCCGTAGACGACGACCTCGCCGTGGTAGACGTAGCCCTCCACGGCCGCCTGGACGCCGTGCAGGGCCTCCTCGGCCAGGCACGCCGCACCGCCGACGCGGGCGATCTCCGGCGGCAGCTGCACCTGGTCGAGGACGTAGCCGAACGGCTCCCCCACCCGGCCGACACCGGCGCGGATCTCGGCGACCGCGTCGGCGAACTCGGCCTCGTCGCGGGCCTTGAACGCGAGCTCGGAGGAGAACGACTTGACCGGCTTGAGCCACATCGGGAAGCCGACGCCCTCCGGCGGCACCGGCCGCTCGTCGTCGAGATCGACGATGCCGAAGTTCGGCAGCTCGTCGACCACGTGCCGCTGCTCGAGCCGGCTCCAGTACTTGTGCTCGCACTTCAGCACCGCCTCCAGCGACAGGCTGGGGAGGCCGTACCGGGCGCACAGGATCGGGACGAGCGTCGCCGCCGGGAAGTCCCAGTAGGTCACGATCGCGCCGACGTCGCCGTCGAACGCGTCGAGCTGGTGCTGCGCGGTCTTCAGCAGCGCCTCGAAATCGATCTCGCCGTGCTGCAGTTCCTCCGGGCTCAGCAGGCCGTGGAACCGGTAGGACTCCGACCACGGCAGGCGCTCCAGTACGCGCTGGTTCTCCTCGTCCAAGCCGACCACGAAAATGTTGGTACTCATACCGGAAGGCCTACCCGGCCCGCCGAACCGCCGAAACGGCCCAGACGGCCCGTTTGCCCGGCGCTGGAGCGGGAATCCCGCCGCCATGACAGCGCTGCCCGAACCGCTTTCCCTCTGGGTCGACACCGCGCCCGCGCCGGACCGCACCGGAGTCCCGGTGCCCGCGGAGGCCGACATCGCGGTGCTCGGCGCGGGCATCGCCGGGCTCACCACCGCGCTCCTGCTCGCCCGCGCCGGCCGCTCGGTCGTCGTGCTGGAGGCCGAGCGGGTCGCCGCCGGGGTGTCCGGCCACACGACGGCGAAGGTCAGCGCCCAGCACGGGGCGAAGTACGCCGAACTGACGTCCCGGCACGGCGCCGGGGCGGCCAAGACCTACGCCGAGACGCAGTCGGCCGCCCTCGAGTGGATCGCCGCCACGGCGGCCGAATTGGCAATCGACTGCGGCTTCACCCGCGCGGACAGCTTCGTCTACACGACGCAAGAGAAGACCGTCGACTCGCTGAAGCGGGAGGCGGACGCCGCCGCCGCGGCGGGCCTCGCGGCGTCGTTCGTCGACGACGTCGCGCTCGACGTCCCCGCGCTCGGCGCCGTCCGGACCGCCGGGCAAGCGCACTTCCACCCGCGCCGGTGGCTGCTGGGCCTCGCCGACGAGATCGAGCGTGCCGGCGGCACGATCGTCGAGCACGCGCGCGCGACCGCGCTGAACGGGCAGACCGTCCGCACCTCTCGCGGCGACGTCGTGGCGCAGGAGGTCGTCGTCGCTACCCACTACCCCGTGCTGGACCGCGGCCTGTACTTCGCGCGGCTCGACCCGGTCCGGGACCTCGTCGTCGCGGGGCCGGCGGCGGGGAACGCACCGCCGGAGGGCATGTACCTCGACGCCGACACGCACCACTCCGTGCGCGGGTACGAGCAAGCGGGCACCCCGATGGTGATCGCCGGCGGCGAGCACTACCGCGTCGGGGCGCACGTGAACGTGGAGCGCCGGTACCGGCGGCTCGCGGACTGGGCGGACGAGCACGCCGGCCTGCACCGGGTGACCCACCGCTGGTCCGCCCACGACATGTCCACTCCGGACAGCATGCCCTACGTCGGCCGGTACCTGCCGGGGACGAAGAACCTCTGGGTGGCCACCGGGTTCGGCCAGTGGGGCATGACCGGCGGCACCGCGGCCGGGCACATCCTCGCGGCGCGCGTCCTCGGCGAGCCGCACCCGGCCGCGGACCTGTTCGACCCCAACCGCTTCGACGCCCGTTCGGTGCTCGGCGTGGCCGAGGACAACCTCACGGTCGCGCGGTACCTGATCGGCGACCACGTCGCCGCGCTGTGGCGGTCGGAGAAGCTGGACGACCTCCGGCCCGGCGACGCGGCGGTCGTCCGCGTCGGCGGGGAGCTCGTCGCCGCGCACCGTGACGAAGCCGGGAAGCTGCACACCGTCGGCGCGCACTGCACGCACCTCGGCTGCCTGGTTTCGTTCAACGACGCGGAAAAGACCTGGGACTGCCCCTGCCACGGCTCCCGATTCGGCGTCGACGGCGAGGTCGTCCAAGGCCCGGCGGTCCGCCCGCTGCGCCGCGGACCCGCATGAGCCGTCTGCGCGTCCTCACGATGAACGTGCTGGGCGGCTGGCACGTCGTCGCGCTCCGGCGCCGATGGCGGCGTGGGAGTGACCCTGGCGAGCCGGTGGCCGTTCGGCGAGACCCACGAGATCGACCAGCGGCCCACCGGCCGGGCGATCCGGCCGGCTTGGTGCGCCACGGTCGTGGCGCAGGTGCTGGCACCGCCGCCGTGGGGTCCACTGTGGATGGTCCACCACAAGCCGAGCTGGCCCTACGGCTACGAAGCCGAGCGTGAAACGCAGGCACTGCGGGCGGCCCGGTTCGTCGAAGAGCCGGTGCCGCGCCCCGAAGAGCACGTGGTGCTGCTCGGCGACCTGGACGCGACGCCGGACTCGGCCAGCATCCGGTTCCTGACCGGCAAGCAGGCGCTCAACGGCACGAGCGCCTGCTACACCGACGCGTGGGCGAGCCGGTACCCCGACGAGCCCGGGCACACCTTCACCCCGGCGAACGCGCTGGCCCGCGCCGGGGACATGCCGCTGGAGACCGGCCGCCGGATCGACTACGTGCTGGTCCGCGGCGGCCACTGGGGACCGCCGCCGGCCGTCGCCGGGTGCCGGCGGGTGCTGGTCGACGCGATCGACGGCGTCCAGGCGAGCGACCACTACGGCCTGTTCGCCGAGCTGACCGTCCCGCCGCACCCGCCGGGCACCTGGCCGGGCTAGGACGCGAGCTTCTTGCCCGCGTCGTACAGCAGGTGCAGGACGTCCGCCGCGCCCACGACCGTGAGCACCGTGGCCGCCAGGCGGGTCGGCTTCGGAGCCATGACCAGGCCCGCGGCCAGCCCGGTGCCGATCCAGACGTCGAGGCAGAACGGGCAGGACAGCAGCTCGCCCAGCGCGTGCTCGGCGTGCCCCTTGCCGGGGACGGACTCGTTGAGCTCGTCCTCCCCCGCGGCCTCCTCGAAGCGGGTGAACGGCGCCCGCAGCGGGCTGGTGATCGCCGCCTTGGCCAGCATCCGGCTGGCCTTGAACGTCGCCGCGCCCAGCAGGGCCGTGTCACCCACACCGACGCGGCGCGGCAGCCGGGCACCGAGGACGCGCCCGAGCGCCGTCAGCCCGCCGACGAAGGCCCCGTACGCACCCATGGCGCCGACGTACCCGGCCAGCGGCCGGTCGGCGTCGCCGGCGTAGTCACGCTGCACCTGCTTCGCCTTCGTCGTGATGTCCTTGACCACGCTCACGCTTCCGCCGATCCGGGCTTCATCATCTTGCCCTGCTGCTTCGCCTTCGCCTTGTCCGGCAGCACCCGCGCGGCCGCCGACTGGAACTTGTTCTTCGCCGCGCCCGGCACGACCTTGTCCTCGCCGGCCATCAGCGCTTCGTACCCGGCTTCGGCGATCTCGGCCGCGGAGTCCTTGTCGCCGGCGGCGAGCTTCGTGTCCTCCATGTCGGCGCGCTCGAAGAACTCGGTGTCCACGGGGCCGGGCAGCATCGCCGTCACCGTCACCCCCTTGTCCTTCACCTCGCCGCGCAGTCCTTCGGAGAACGACGTCAGGAACGCCTTGGACGCCGCGTAGACCGCCTGGTAGGGCGCCGGCGACGTGCCGGCGATCGACGAGGTGAACAGCACCCGGCCGTGGCCCCGGCCGACCATGCCGGGGACGACCCGCTTGGTCAGGTGCACGGCCGAGCGCACGTTGAGGTCGACGACGGTCAGCTGGTCCTCGAGCAGGGTGTCGCCGGCGAACTCGCCGTTGATGCCGACGCCGGCGTTGACGGCCAGCGCTTCGACCGGGCGGCCGTCGAGCTGCCGGACGAGCTCCTCGACCCCCTCCGGGGCGGCGAGGTCGGTCCGGACCGCGTCGACCCGGGCCCCGCACGCGCGGACCTGGTCGGCGGCCGCGGTCAGCTCGTCGTCCTCGGCGGCGAGCACGAGGTCGAAGTCGTGCCGGGCGAACTGCTTCGCCAGTTCGAGCCCGATGCCGCTGGACGCGCCGGTGACGACGGCCAGTGGCTTGGTGGCGGTGGTCATGCGTGGCTCCCTTTCGGTGATTTCTGCCCCGCATACCCGTCGCGGCCCTCGGCAATCATGGTTTCCCGGCCCGTGGCGCGGGTATTTCGCGGCGATGGGACGCACCAGACTGCGGCGCAGTGACCTGCAGGGACCCGGCATCCGGAGGATCCGCCGCGGCCGCGGGTTCTCCTACACCACGCCCGACGGCGAGCCCGTCACCGACCCGGAGGTGCTCGGCCGGATCAAGGACCTGGTCATCCCGCCGGCGTGGCGGAACGTGTGGATCTGCCCGTACCCGAACGGGCACGTCCAGGCCGTGGGGACCGACGACGCGGGGCGGCGCCAGTACCTCTACCACGAGCAGTGGCGCCGGGACCGCGACGAGGAGAAGCACGACCGCGTGCTGGCGATGGCGCGCCGGCTGCCGACGTGGCGCGCCGAGGTCGAGGCCGACCTGACCGGGCGCGGCCTCACCCGGAAGCGGGTCCTCGCGGCGGCGCTGCGGATGCTCGACCGCGGGATCTTCCGGACCGGCGGCGAGGAGTACGCCGAGGAGAACGGCACCCACGGCGCCGCGACGCTGCTGCGGGAGCACGTCGCCGTCCGCGGGGACGAGTGCCGGTTCTGCTACGTCGCCAAGGGCGGTCTCGACCGCGAGGTGGCGATCCGGGACGCGGAGCTGGCGAAGGTCGTGAAGGCCCTGCTGCGCAGTGATTCGGGCAGCGACCGGCTGCTGGTCTACCGCGAGGGCGACACCTGGCACGAGGTGCACGCGGCCGACATCAACGAGCGGTTCAAGGAGCTGGCCGGCGAGGACTGCACGGCGAAGGACCTGCGCACGTGGAACGCGACGGTGCTGGCGGCGACCGCGTTCGCCACCGCGGACCCGCCTTCGTCGGAGACCGCTCGCAAGCGCGCGGAGGCGCGCGTGATGAAGGAGGTTTCGCAGGCGCTCGGCAACACCCCGGCGGTGTGCCGTTCGTCCTATGTGGATCCGCGCCTGGTCGAGGCCTACCGCGCGGAGCGCACGATCGCGCCGGCGCTGAAGCGGGCCGCACGCGCCGACGGGGACGACGCGCGGGCGGTCCTGGAGAAGGCGTGCGCGCGCCTGCTCAGCCGCGCGTGATTGAAGGTCACCTTATCGGGGAAATCAGCTGGTGGTTCATGGTTGTCGAGGGACAGGAGACACGGTGAGTGAGCGTCGATCCACCCGTCCGTGTACTGGCCCGCGGACCCGTTCGTCCGGGAACCTGGGACCGGTGAACTCCGATGCTTCCCCCGTGCGCTGGCGCGCGTCGATCGGCCTCGCGGTCGGCGGCGACGGGCCGGTGTCGAGCATCGTCGAGTCCGACCACGGGAGCGAGGGCTCGGCCCGGGCGTGGATCGAGCGGAAACTGCCCGGGACGAGGTTCCCGGCGTGGATCCCGGCGGCCCGGCGCGCCGACGGGGTGGAACTGTTCGGCCGGGTGGCCCGTGGGCGCGTGGTGACGGACCGGCTTCTCCCGACGTGGGAGTCCGAGGCGACGACCGTGTGGCACGCCGACCGGGCCGGGGACCGGGTGCAGTGGCGCCGGTGTGCGGCTGAGAGCGACGAGCGCTGACTCGCTGCCCGGCTTCCGCAGGGCGACTGAGAAGGTGATGAAAGAGTCGTCACCCCGCGAGGGACCGCCGCACGAGCCCGGCGCACGTCAGCCGCGCAACCATCCCGAACGTCATGAACGGCCCTTTCACCGCGCCGGAGGCGGTGAAAGGGTTCTTCACTGCGCTACGAGTCGCCGCTCAAGCCGGGCGCACGTCAGGAGCCCCAGCCAACCCGGATGTCATGAACGAGTCGTTCACCGCGCTGGACGCGG
>NZ_JBFBBQ010000141.1:0-16700 GCF_040682775.1 Amycolatopsis sp. NPDC051106
CGGCGGCCCCCGGGGGTGCTGTCCGGCTGGCCGCGGGCCGCGGCCGGGCGCACCGGGTGGCGGCACAGTCGGCCGCCGACGCGGACGGACGGCCGGAAGAGGTTCATCATCCGGCGCGGGCCGCCCGGCGCTCGGTTCGGGTTCCCCGGCCGGCGCGGCGGCGGGGGTGCGCCCGGCACTTCAGCGGGTGTCGATCCGGCCGGGCAGCCCCTCGACAGCGCCGCCGGGACCAAGCGCTTCCCGGCCCGCCGGGCACTGGCAGGACGATGGCTGCCGAGGCTTCCCGGCCCGCGCGGCCGGGCGCCGGGGCACCCTCCGTCCATTCGGGACCGAGCGGCGCTCGGCCGGGCGCGGCGACCGACGCAGTAGGCTGAGGCGAATGAGCGCGGCATCCGGCACGGAGCACTCGATGGTCGAAACCCGGCACCAGACCCGGTTGCTCACCCTGTTGCGGGACGAGGGCCCGATGTCGCGGGTCGAGCTGGGGGAGCGGCTGGAGCTGCCGAGGGCCCGGGTCGGGGCCGAGGTGGCCCGGCTCGGCGAGGTCGGGCTGGTCGAGACCGCGGGGCCGTCGGCCAGCCGCGGCGGACGGCGCTCGACGCTGGTGCGGCTCGCGGGTGACCTGCGGGTGCTCTCGGTGGACGTCGGCGCGACGTCGGTCGGCGTGGCGGTCACCGACGCCTCGTGCGAGGTGCTCGCGCACGCCGTCGAGGACTGCGACGTCCGGCAGGGGCCGCACCCGGTGCTGCGGCGGGTCGCCGAGCTCGCGGGCAAGGTGCGGGACGAGGCGCCCGGCCGGCTGATCGCGGCGGGCATCGGCCTGCCGGGGCCGGTCAGCTTCGCCGAGGGGATGGCGGTGGCGCCGCCGATCATGCCCGGCTGGGACCGGTTCAACGTGCGGGACCACCTCGGCGGGCTCTGGGGCTGCCCGGTCGCGGTCGACAACGACGTCAACGCGATGGCGCTGGGCGAGCGTCACGCCGGGGTCGCGCGATCGACCGACGACCTGATGTTCGTCAAGATCGGCACCGGGATCGGCTGCGGGATCGTGCTCGGCGGCAAGGTGTACCGCGGGGTCGCCGGCACGGCGGGCGACATCGGGCACATCCGGCTCGACGACTTCGGCCCGACCTGCGCCTGCGGCGAGGTCGGCTGCCTGGAGGCCTACTTCGGCGGGGCCGCGCTGGCCCGCGACGGGCTGGCCCTGGCGCGCAGCGGCCGTTCGGCCCACCTCGCCGAGGTGGCCACCGAACGCGGCGTGATCACCGCCCGCGACGTCGGCCGCGCCGCCGCGGCGGGCGACTTCGGCGCGGTCAACCTCATCCGCGACGGCGGGCGCCGGGTCGGCCAGGTCGTCGCGTCCCTGGTCAGCTTCCTCAACCCCGGGATGGTGGTGATCGGCGGCGGCGTGGCCCAGCTCGGGCACCAGCTCCTCGCCGAGGTCCGCGGCGCGGTCTACCGGCGCTCGCTGCCCCTGGCCACGGGGAACCTCCCGATCGTGCTGTCGGAGCTCGGCGAGACGGCCGGCGTCATCGGGGCCGCGTGGTCGGCCACCGACCGCGCGTTCACGCTCAGCAGCTGACCCCCCGCTCTCACGTTCCGTCGCCGAGTAACTTCCCCTCGTAACGTCGAAACGAGACAGACTTTCGTATCGAAAGAACGAAAGTCTGTCCGGTTTCGCACGTCTATCCGGGTGAATACCGGGTACCAGGCGACCACATCACCTTGACGAGTGATGCGCGCCACCCTACTTTCGCTGCCTGAGAGACAAAGTCAGTTCAGTGCGCAGCACAAGTTGGGGGCACCGTGGCCGTCACCGGGACGAGGGACGCCGATCCGGCGAGCCCGCGTACGGCGAACCTGGCCGCGGTCCTGCGCGCCCTCCGCACCGGACCGCTCTCGCGCACGCAGCTCGCGGCCCGCTGCGGGATCGCGAAGTCGGCGGTTCCCGGCCTGCTCACCGAGCTCGCCGGGCGCGGCCTGATCCGGCCCGCCGGCGTCCTTCCCGGCCACGGCCGGCCGAGCCGGCTGGTCGAACTGCACGGCGAAGACGCGTACGCGCTGGCTCTCGGCATCGAGGCCGATCGGCTGTCGGCGCTGGTCACCGACCTCTCCGGCCGGGTGCTGGCCGAGCGGGCGGAGACGGTCGACGTCGCCGCGCTCGGGCTCCAGAGAGGCATGGACGAACTCGCCCACCTCGCCCACCGGGTGCTGCCCGGGCCGCCGGTCGGGGTCGCGATCTCGGTGCCCGGCCTGGTCGACTCGGCCGCGGCGGTGCTGCGGCTGGCTCCGGCCCTGCGCTGGCGTGACGCCGAAATCGCCGGCCTGATGGCGGCCCGCCTGAACCTCCCGGCCGACGCCATCGCCGTGGACAACGAAGCCAACCTCGGCGCGCTCGCCGAGTCGGTCGCCGGTGCCGGCGAGCTGTTCTACCTCAGCGGCGGCACGGCGGTCGGGGGCGGCCTCGTCTCCGGCGGCGCCATCCTCCGCGGCGCACGCGGGTTCGCCGGCGAGGTCGGGCACATCGCCGTCGACCCGTCCGGCGAGCGGTGTTCCTGCGGCCGGACCGGCTGCCTCGAAACGAAGGCGAACCTGGCCGCCGTCCTGCGCGCTGCGGCACCGCCGGGCGATCCGCTGCACGATCCCGCCCTCGGCGTCGAAGGCCGGGTCGCCCAGCTGAAGCACCGCGTCCGGCACGGCGACCAGCGCGCGGCCACGGCGGTCCACGGCCTCGGTGTCGCCCTCGGCGTCGCCCTGTCCACCGTGGTCGACGTGCTCGACCCGGACGTCGTCGTCCTCGGCGGCTACTTCGCCGAACTCGGCGACTGGCTGGTGGAGCCGATCCGCGTCGAACTCGCCGTCCGGCCGCTCGGCCACGCCACGGTGGTGCCGTCGCGGCTCGGTCTGCGGGCCCCGCTGCGGGGCGCCGCGCACCTGGCCGCCGAGCGGCTGTTCGCGAATCCGACGCTCATCGAGGAGGCCTCGGTATGAGGGAGCTTGCGAGCGAGTCATCCACCACTGCGCTTCCGGCTCAGGCGGCACCGAGCGCCGGCGAGGTGTGCGCATGAGCCTGCTGTCCGTCCGCGGGATCGTGAAGACCTTCCCGGGGGTCCGCGCGCTCGACGGCGTCGACCTCGACGTCGAACCCGGCGAGGTGCACTGCCTGCTCGGGCAGAACGGCGCGGGGAAGTCGACGCTGATCAAGGTCCTCGCCGGGGCGCACCAGCCCGACACGGGGGAGATCACGTGGCAGGGCGAGCCCGTGTCGCTCGCCACGCCGGTCGACGCCCTGCGCCTGGGCATCGCCACGATGTACCAGGAACTGGACCTCGTGCCCGGCCTTTCGGTGGCGGACAACATCTTCCTCGGCCACGAGCGGGCCCGGTTCGGGTTCACGCGGATCTCCGAGGCCCGCGACGAAGCCGCCCGGCTGATGGCCCGGCTCGGCCACCCCGGCATCCGGCCGTGGCACGAGGTGGGCCGGCTGTCCGCCGCCGGCCAGCAACTCGTGTCGATGGCCCGCGCGCTGGCCCACGACGCCCGGCTGCTCGTGATGGACGAACCCACCGCCGCGCTGGCCGGCGAAGAGGTCGACAACCTGTTCCGCATCGTCGGCGAGCTGACCGGGGACGGCGTCGCGGTCGTCTACATCTCGCACCGGCTCGAGGAGCTGCGCCGGATCGGGGACCGGGTGACCGTGCTCAAGGACGGCCGGACCGTCGGCACCGGCCTCGACGCTGCCACGACGCCGACCGCCGACCTGGTCGCGCTGATGGCCGGGCGCAGGGTCGAGACCGTCTTCGGCCCCCGCCACGACGGCCACGCCGACAAGACCAAGCGGGCCCTGGAAGTCGAAGGGCTGACCCGGGCCGGTGAGTTCGAGAACGTCGGCTTCACCGTTCACGCCGGCGAGGTCGTCGGCATCGCCGGGCTGGTCGGGTCCGGCCGCAGCGAACTGCTGGAGACGATCTTCGGCGCGCGCAAGGCCGACGGCGGAACCGTGACCGTCCAGGGGAAAGCGCTGAGCCCCGGCAACGTCCAGGCCGCCGTCAAGGCGGGGATCGGGCTGGCCCCGGAAGAGCGCAAGAGCCAGGGCCTCCTGCTGGACCTGCCGGTGGTCCACAACGTGACGCTGGCGAGCCTGCCCCGGTACGCCAAGCTCGGGTTCACCGACCGCGGCCGGGAGCTGGACGACGCCGGCGCCAGCCTGCGGCGCCTCGACCTGCGGCCCGCCGACCCGCGGCGGATCGTCCGCACGCTTTCGGGTGGCAACCAGCAGAAGGCGGTGCTCGCCCGGTGGCTGGTCCGCGGGTGCCGGGTGCTGCTGCTCGACGAGCCGACGCGCGGCGTCGATGTCGGCGCGCGCGCCGAGCTCTACCGGCTGATCGACGAGCTGGCCGCGACGGGCGTGGCGATCGTGCTGGTGTCCAGTGAAATCCCCGAGGTGCTCGGGCTGTCCGACCGGGTGCTGGTGCTGCGCGAGGGCCGTGTCCTCGCCGACCGGTCGTCGGCCGGGCTGACCGAGGCCGAGGTGCTCGACGTGATTCTCGAGGGGAGCGCGGCATGACCGAAACCCAAGCACCGCCACAGAAAGCGCCTCCCGTCGAACGGAAGCGGTTCGCCTTCCGGGCCGACCCGCGGCTGCTCGGCCTGGCCGGGGTGCTCGTCGTGCTCTGCCTGGTCGGCCAGTTCACCCGGCCGGAGCTGTTCTTCACCGAAAGCAACATCTCGACGATCCTGCGGCTGGCCGCGGCGATCGGCGTGGTCAGCGTCGGGATGACGTTCGTGATCATCAGCGGCGGCATCGACCTGTCCGTCGGCTCGATCGTCGCGCTGTCGAGCGTCTGGCTGACGACCTTGGCCACCCAGTCCTACGGACCGTGGGTGATGGTCCTCTGCGGGCTCGCGGTCGGGCTCGGCTGCGGGCTGGTCAACGGCGTCCTCGTCTCCTACGGCCGGGTCGTGCCGTTCATCGCGACGCTCGCGATGTACGTCTCGGCACGCGGGCTCGCCGAGCGGCTCAGCGGCCGCCGCACGCAGGTCGTCGCCGACCAGGACTTCCTCGCTTTCTTCCGCGGCGACCTGCTCGGCATCCCGGTGCTGATCTGGCTGTTCGCGCTCGTGTTCGCGATCGGCTGGGTCGTGCTCAACCGCACCACCTTCGGCCGCCGGACCTACGCGGTCGGCGGCAACATCGAGGCGTCGCGGCTGGCCGGGATCAACGTCAAGCGGCACCTCGCGCTCGTCTACGGCGTCGCCGGGCTGTGCTGCGGGATCGCCGCGCTGATGGTCGTCGCGCGGACGACCGCGGGCGCCTCCACCAACGGCATGTTCTACGAGCTCGACGCGATCGCGGCCGTCGTCATCGGCGGCACGCTGCTCACCGGCGGCCGCGGCTCGCTGATCGGCACCCTGATCGGTGTGCTGATCTTCACGGTGCTGTCCAACCTCTTCACGCTCAACAACCTGGACACCGACATCCAGAACATCGCCAAGGGCGTGATCATCGTCCTCGCCGTGCTCTTGCAGTTCCGGGCCAGGAAAGCCCGGACCGGTCCTTAATCACCACCTCTGGAGGTCGTCATGACCGATCAACCCTTCCTCGGCCGCCGGGGTTTCCTGCTCGGCGGCGCCGCGGTCGGTGCCGGCGCGCTGCTGGCCGGCTGCACGTCGAACACGCCCGCGAACTCGGAATCCAACGCGCCGGTCGCCAACGCGGGCAACAACGCCCAGCCGGGAAAGGCGGTCACGATCGGCTTCTCCGCGCCGGCCGCCGACCACGGCTGGATCGCGGCGATCACCAAGAACGCCAAGGCGCAGGCGCAGAAGTTCAGCGAGGTGAAGTTCACCGCGACCGAGGGCACCAACGACGTCAACCAGCAGATCTCCCAGGTGGAGACGCTGATCAACGCCAAGGTGAACGTGCTGGTGATCCTGCCCTTCGACGGCAAGGCGCTCACCTCGGTCGGGCAGCAGGCGATGGACGCGGGGATCCCGGTGATCAACCTGGACCGCGTCTTCGAGACGCCGCTCGCCTACAGAACGTGGATCGGCGGCGACAACTACCGGATGGGCGTCAACGCCGGCAACTACATCGCCCAGCAGCTGAAGGCGAAGAACGTCGCGAACCCGGTCATCGGCGAGGTCGCCGGGATCGACTCGCTGCCCCTGACCCAGGAACGCAGCAAGGGCTTCTCCGACGCGCTCGGGCGGGCCGGGTTCAAGGTCGGCCCGCGGGTCTCGGCGCAGTTCACGTCGGAGTCGGGTGAGCAGCAGACGGCGAACCTGCTCCAGGGCGCGCCCAAGCTGGACGCCCTGTGGAACCACGACGACGACCAGGGCATCGGCGTCAACGCCGCGATCGACACCGCGGGCCGCAAGGAGTTCATCATGGTCGGCGGAGCCGGCTCGAAGAACATGATGAACCTGATCAAGGCCGACAGTTCGCCGATCAAGGCGACCGTGCTCTACAGCCCGTCGATGGCCTCGACGGCGATCGCGCTGGCTCGCCTGCTCGGGCAGGGCAAGGGGATCGGCGACCTCGCCGAGCACGACATCCCGGCCGAGATCACCACGTACTCCGCGGTCGTCACCAAGGAGAACGTCGACCAGTACCTCGACGTCGGCTTCGACTCCTGACCGCAGTCTTCCGCAGCCGGTCGTGAGTGTTCGGTCGGGTTCTGACCCGACCGAACACTCACGACGGCCTGCACCCAGCTACCAAGGAGGGGTATGAGCCCGGCACGGGAAACCATCGGGATCGGGATGGTGGGCCACGCGTTCATGGGTGCGGTGCATTCGCACGCCTGGCGCAGCGTCCACCGGTTCTTCGACCCACCGCTGGTGCCGAGACTCGCCGTGCTCGCCGGCCGCGACGAGGCCCGGGCGACCGCCGCGGCCGCCAAGTTCGGCTGGGACGCGGTCGAAACCGACTGGCGGAAGCTGATCGCCCGCGACGACGTCGGCCTGGTCGACGTCTGCACGCCGGGCGACAGCCACGCCGAGATCGCGATCGCCGCGCTGGAGGCCGGGAAGCACGTGCTGTGCGAGAAGCCCCTGGCCAACTCGGTGGCGGAGGCCGAAGCGATGGCCGAAGCCGCGCGAAAGGCCCGGGAACGCGGGGTGCGGGCCATGGTCGCGTTCAACTACCGCCGGGTGCCCGCGCTGGCGCACGCCAGGAAGCTGGTGGCGAGCGGGGCGCTCGGCGAGATCCGGCACGTGCGGTCGGTCTACTTGCAGGACTGGCTGTCGGACCCGCAGGCGCCGATGACCTGGCGGCTGCGTCGCGAATCCGCGGGTTCGGGTGCGCTGGGCGACCTCGGCGCGCACATCGTCGACGCCGCCCAGTTCGTCACCGGCGAAGTGGTCACCGGCGTCTCGGCGCTGACGAACACCTTCGTGAAGCAGCGGCCGGCCGAGAACGGCGGGACGGACGACGTGACGGTCGACGACACCGCGTTGTTCCTGGCCCGGCTCTCCGGGGGAGCCGTGGCGAGCTTCGAGGCGACCCGGTTCGCGCTCGGGCGCAAGAACGCGATGCGGCTGGAGGTCAACGGGTCGAAGGCGAGCCTGGCGTTCGACTTCGAGTCGATGAACGAGCTCCAGTGGTACGAAGGCGGCGGTACCGAGGCCGGCTTCCGGCGCATCCTGGTCACCGAGCCGGAGCACCCGTACGTCGGGGTGTGGTGGCCGCCGGGCCACCTGCTCGGCTACGAGCACACGTTCACCCACGAGGTCGCCGACTTCCTCGACGCCATCGGCTCGGGTACCGACCCGGCACCGAGCTTCGACGACGGCCTGCGGGTCCAGCGGGTGCTGGACGCCGTCGAGCAGAGCGCGGCCGCCGAAGCGAAGTGGACCTCGGTGGAGGAGGGGAAGTGAGCCGTCCGGTCACGCTGTTCACCGGCCAGTGGGCGGACCTGCCGTTCACCGAGGTCTGCAAGCTCGCGGCCGAGTGGGGGTACGACGGCCTGGAGATCGCCTGCTCCGGCGACCACTTCGAGGTCGATCGCGCACTGTCCGAAGAGGACTACGTGCCGGGGCGGCTCGCGCTGCTCGCCGAGCACGGGCTCAAGGTGTGGGCGATCTCGAACCACCTCGTCGGCCAGGCCGTCTGCGACGACCCGATCGACGCCCGGCACCGCGCGATCCTCCCGTCCCGCATCTGGGACGACGGCGAACCCGAGGGCGTCCGGCGCCGGGCGGCCGCCGAAATGGCCGACACGGCGAGGGCGGCGGCGAAGCTCGGGGTCGACACCGTCATCGGGTTCACCGGGTCGAAGATCTGGAAGTACGTGGCGATGTTTCCGCCGGTCACGCGCGATGACATCGTTGACGGCTACGAAGACTTCGCGCGTCGCTGGCACCCGATCCTCGACGTCTTCGACGAGGTGGGCGTCCGGTTCGCGCACGAGGTTCACCCGTCGGAGATCGCCTACGACTACTGGACGACCCAGCGGGCGCTCGAAGCCGTCGGCCACCGGCCGGCGTTCGGGCTGAACTGGGACCCGTCGCACTTCGTCTGGCAGGACCTCGACCCGGTCGGGTTCATCCTCGACTTCGCCGACCGGATCTACCACGTCGACTGCAAGGACACCCGCAAGCGCTTCGACGGCCGCAACGGACGGCTCGGCTCGCACCTGGCCTGGGCCGATCCGCGCCGGGGCTGGGACTTCGTGTCCGTCGGCCACGGCGACGTCCCGTGGGAGGACTGCTTCCGGGCGCTGAACTCGATCGGCTACACCGGCCCGATCTCGGTGGAGTGGGAAGACGCCGGGATGGACCGGCTCCGGGGCGCGGCGGAGGCGGTGAAGTACCTGCGCGAGCACCTGTTCGACCAGCCGTCGGCGGCTTTCGACGCGGCTTTCAGCAATCAGAAATGAGGGAGTTCCATGTGCGGTCATGAAGCTGAGCAGCACTCCCGACGAACGTTCCTGAACGTGGCGACAGCCGCCCTGACGGTGGGGGCGGCGGCCATCGCGCTACCTGGCACCGCGGACGCTTCCCCGGCCCGCCGGCGCGTCCCGCTCGACAAGATCAGCATCCAGCTCTACTCCCTGCGTTCCCTCCTGCAGAACGACCCCGAAGGCACGCTCTCCGCGCTGTCCGACATCGGCTACCGGAAGGTCGAGCTGGCCGGGACGTACGGCCGCAGCGCGACCGAGTTCCGCGCCATCCTCGACCGGTGCCACCTGAAGGCGTCCTCGACCCACGTGGGCATCGACGGCGACCTGAACCAGACCATCGCCGACGCGAGGATCCTCGGGAACTCCTACGCCGTGGTGCCGTACGCCCAGTTCGGCACCATCGCCGAGTGGGAGACCTTCGCCGGCCGGATGAACACCGCGGCGGTGGCGTTCAAGAAGGCCGGGCTCAAGCTCGGGTACCACAACCACGACCACGAGTTCCACCCGATCGACGGCGTGCTGCCGTACGACGTGCTGACGTCGAAGACGAACAAGCGGGACGTGCACCTGGAGATCGACTTGTTCTGGGCGGTGAACGGCGGGGCCGACCCCGTCGAGCTGTTCCGGCGCAACTACCCGCGCGTGACGCAGTACCACGTCAAGGACCGGACCGCGGACGGGCAGATGACCGACCCCGGCACCGGCGTCATCAACTTCCCGCGCATCTTCGCCGCTTCCTGCCACACCATCGCCGAATACATCGTCGAGCACGACCAGCCGACCGACCCGCTCAACACCGCCAAGGTCGGCTTCGAATACCTCCGCACCGTACGGTTCTGAGACCCCGGGGGAAATCCACATGCGAGTGTCACGTCGGTCGATGCTGGCCGGAACCGCCGCGGGGGTGCTCGTCCCCGCCCTCGGCGCAGGCGCCGACTCGGCGTCTGCGGCGGGCCTGACCCGCCGGATCACGATCTACGCGGAAGCGCTTCCCGGTGGCCTCTACGGCTACGGGCTCGAACCGGGCAAAGCCACGATCCCCGGCCCGCTGCTGGAGATCTACGAGGCCGACACCCTCGAGATCGAGCTGGTCAACCGGACCGACCAGCGGCTGTCGATCCACCCGCACGGCGTCAACTACGACACCGGGTCCGACGGCGCCCCGCTCAACGCGTCGTTCAACAAGCCGGGCGAGACCCGGACCTACACCTGGAAGACGCGGACCCGCTACGAAGCGAGCGGCGGGTTCTGGATGCCGGGCAGCGCCGGGTACTGGCACTACCACGACCACGCGATGGGCACCGACCACGGCAGCGGCGGTCTCGCGCGCGGGCTCTACGGCGGGCTGATCGTGCGCAAGCGCGGCGATCTGCTGCCCAGCCGGCAGTACACCGTCGTGTTCAACGAGATGATGATCAACCACAAGATGGCGCCCGACACCCCGATGTTCGAGGCGCGGCTCGGCGAGCGCGTCGAGTGGGTGTGCATCGGGCACGGCAGCCTGCCGCACACGTTCCACCTGCACGCGCACCGCTGGGCCGACACCCGCACCGGGATGTTGAGCAGTGCCACCGACAACGCCCAGGTCGTCGACAACAAGAACCTCGACCCCGGCGGCTCGTTCGGTTTCCAGGTGATCGCCGGCGAAGGCGTCGGCCCGGGGGTGTGGATGTACCACTGCCACGT
Organism: Amycolatopsis sp. NPDC051106; assembly: GCF_040682775.1. Classification (NCBI taxonomy): domain Bacteria; kingdom Bacillati; phylum Actinomycetota; class Actinomycetes; order Pseudonocardiales; family Pseudonocardiaceae; genus Amycolatopsis; species Amycolatopsis sp. NPDC051106. The sequence goes on from NZ_JBFBBQ010000141.1 coordinate 10,593, forward strand.
CCAGACCCACGCCGACGGCGGGATGGTGGGCCTCTTCCTGGTCCGCAACGCCGACGGCAGCCTGCCGGACGGGGCCCAGGAAGCGATCGACCGGTTCAAGGAGCACGGCCACGCCGGGCACGACATGAACCCCGACGGCCGCACCCACGCTTAGGAGGGATCGATCATGAGGAGACGTTGGTTCGGCCGGCGGATGGCGGTCATGCTCGCCATCGGGTCGGTCCTCGCGGCCGGGGCACCGCTGATGGCGATGCCGATGGCCCAAGCGGCGCCGGCGGCGAACGTCGCGGTGAACGTGCTGGTGTTCCACGGCGCGGCGGCCGATCAGAAGGACCCGGTGCTGCGTGCGGCGGACGCGATCGCGCGGCTCGGGCAGGACAACGGCATCACGGTGACGGCGTCGTCCGACCCCGCCGTGTTCACCGCGGCGAACCTCGCCAAGTACCGCGGCGTGGTGTTCCTGTCCGCGCAGGGCGTGACGCTCACGCGTGAGCAGGAAGCCGCGCTGCAGGCCTACATGAAGGCCGGCGGCGGGTTCCTCGGCATCTCCGACGCCGCCCGCGCGCAGGACTCGTCCCAGTGGTTCACCGGGCTGATCGGCGCCCGCCCGGTCGGGGCCCGCCCGACACCCGAAGCGGTGGCGTCGGTGACCGCGAGCGGCGAGAACCCCCCGAACGAGACCAAGGAAAAACTGGCCGACAACAACGAGAACACGAAGTGGCTGACGTTCTCGCCGACCGGCTGGGTCGCCTACAAGATGGCGGCGCCGGTCGCGGTCAGCAGCTACTCGCTGGTGTCGGCCAACGACTTCCTGGGCCGGAACCCGAAGAACTGGACCCTGCAGGGCTCCGCCGACGGGACCACGTGGACCGACCTGGACACGCGGACGAACGAGGTCTTCACCGACCCGTTCCAGACCCGGACGTTCACCTTCGCCAACACCACGGTCTACCCGAACTACCGGCTGAACATCACCGCGAACGCCGGTGAGCCGATCATCCAGCTGGCGGACCTCAAGCTGTTCAAGGACACCTCGACGACCCCGCCGCCGCCGGAACCCGCGCCGCAGCAGGCTGTGCTCGACGTCCTGGACGCCCATCACCCGGCGACCGCCGGCCTGCCGCAGAACTGGACGCGCACCGACCGCTGGCTCAACTGGGAGACCAACCCGGTCGGCACCGTCCACACGGTCGCGCAGGTGGAGGAGAAGGGCTACAACCCGGGCGTCGGCGCGAACGGCGCGTTCCACCCGATCTCCTGGTGCCGTGACTACGACGGCGGCCGCTCCTTCTACACCGGCATGGGCCGCACCGAAGGGTCCTACGGCGAAGCGCAGTTCCGCGACCACCTGCTCGGCGCGTTGCGCTGGACGACCGGGATGGTGCGCGGCGACTGCCAGGCCGGGATCGCCGCGAACTACAAGATCGAACGGCTGACCGGCAAGAACGCCGCCGGGCAGCTCGACCAGATCGGCGAGCCGCACGGGCTCACCATCGCCCCCGACGGCAAGATCTTCTACATCGGCAAGGCGGCCTGCCCGACCGGGCCCGTGGTCAGCTGGGACGACCCGAACGTCGGCCTCGGCTGCGGCACGGTCCACCAGTGGGACCCGGCCACCAAGAAGGTCAAGCTGCTCACGACGTTGCGCGTGATGGGCAACCGGGGCAGCGGTGACGAGCTCGTCAAGAACGAAGAGGGCCTGCTCGGGCTGACACTGGACCCGAAGTTCGCCGAGAACGGCTACATGTACGCCTACTGGATGCCGCACGAGTCGATCGACCGCGACAAGCGGATCGGCAAGCGCACGGTCTCGCGGTTCACCTACAACGCCACCGCGCAGACGCTCGACCAGGCCACCCGCAAGGACCTGCTGTCCTGGGACGTCCAGATCCACAGCTGCTGCCACGCCGGCGGCGGCATGGCGTTCGACAAGGACGGGAACCTCTACATCGGCTCCGGGGACAACAACTCCTCGGGCGGCTCGAACGGCTACTCGGGCAACAACTGGACGCTCGACTACAAGGGCCTTTCGTTCCAGGACGCCCGCCGTACCGCGGGCAACACGAACGACCTCGGCGGCAAGATCCTGCGCATCCACCCGGAGGCGAACGGGACGTACACGATCCCGCAGGGCAACCTCTTCCCGAACGGGCCGGCGGACAAGACGCGCCCGGAGATCTACGTGATGGGCGTCCGCAACATCTCCCGGCTGCAGATCGACCCGGTGCACAACTGGATGACCGCGGGCTGGGTCGGCCCCGACGCGTCTTCGCCGAGCCCCGAGCTCGGGCCGGCGAAGTACGAGACGGCGACCATCATCACCGAGGCGGGCAACCACGGCTGGCCGTACTGCATGGGCAACCGGCAGCCCTACCGCGACCGCAGCAGCACCAACGCCGCGGAGCTGACCGGCTGGTACGACTGCGACAACCCGGTCAACACCTCGCCGCGCAACACCGGCCTGGTGAACCTGCCGCCGATCAAGGACAACATGATCTGGTACTCGCCGGACGGCGGCGGGCCGGTGTTCCCGAAGCGGCCGGGCAGCTCGATCCCGACCTACAACGCGGCGGACGCCACCTACACCCAGCCGTACCTGCGGGGTGGCGGCCAGGCGGTCATGTCCGGGCCGACGTACCACCGCTCGCTGGTCAACACGAACAGCGGCGTGGCGTGGCCGGAGTACTGGGACAACAAGTGGTTCATCGGCGACGAGTCCAACGCCCAGAACCGCGTCGCGGTGACCGTGGACCCGGCGGGCGTGCCGACGCACCAGCCGCCGGTGTTCGCCGAGACGTTCCGGCAGATCATCCCCGGCGGCGCGGGGGACACCCGGGTGCAGAGCTGGATGGACGCCAAGTTCGGGCCGGACGGCGCGCTGTACGTGCTCGACTACGGCAACGGGTTCTTCTCCTTGGACGCCAACCAGAAGCTGCTCAAGATCAGCTACACGGGCGGCGCGCCGACCCCGGCGCCGGCCGCGTCGTCGACCATGGTGCAGAACAAGGCGCTCACGGCGGCGTTCACCGGGTCGAAGTCCGGCGGCGTGTCCTACCGCTGGGAGTTCGGCGACGGCTCGGTGTCCACCCAGGCGGACCCGCGCCACACCTACCCGCGCACCGGGATCTTCACCGCCAAGCTGACCGTGACGTACGCGAACGGTGAAGCGGTGACGACCCGGACCGCGGTGAACGTCGGGTGCGTGGTGGCCGATCCGAGTCCGGTCGTGACCTTGGGCGATGCCATCACGAAGGTGCCCAACCGCAACGCCGGTGGTGGCTGCACGGTCGACGACTTCATCAACGACGAAGGCACGTGGACCACGCACGCCGCGTTCGTCAACCACGTCGAGCAGGCCACCGAGACCCTCGACGAGCTCGGGGTGCTCAGCAGCGCCGAGGCGGCCGAGCTGAACGCGGCGGCGGAGGCGTCGCCGATCGGGAACCCGGGGACCACCGGATACGAGGCGCTCTTCGACGGCACGGCCGAGTCGCTGCGGGCTTGGGAACAGGCGCCGTCCGGGCAGTTCTCGCTCCAGCCCGACGGGTCGATCCGGTCGGCCGGCGGGTTGGGCATGCTCTGGTACGCCCAGCGCCAGTTCGGCGACTTCTCGGTGAAACTGCAGTTCAAGGACATCGCCCCGGATCCGAACCGGGCCAACACCGGGGTCTTCGTCCGGTTCCCGGACCCGCGGACGCCGCTGGAGCAGCGGCCACCGGGCAGCTGCGGGACGGTCGGCTCGGCGCGGACGTCGCAGGCGTGGGTCGCGATCTACTGCGGCCACGAGATCCAGATCTACGACGGCGACAGCGGTGAGCCGCAGAAGACCGGGTCGATCTACAACTTCGACCCGCGCCCGCTCGACCAGGCGGGGGCGCGGCCGAAGGCGACCTGGAACGACTACGAGGTCAAGGTCGTCGGCCAGCACTACACGATCATCCGCAACGGCGTGGTGATCAACGAGTTCGACAACACGCCGGGTCAGCAGTCCTCGCGGGCCGGTGATCCGCCGACCGATCTGCGGCAGTTCGTCAGCGGGTTCATCGGGTTGCAGAACCACAGTGACAACGACCTGACCGAGTTCCGCAACATCCGGGTGCGGCAGCTGTAGCGCGACGGGGGCCGGGCGCGCGCCCGGCCCCCGTTCCTCCCAGGAAGGTTTCCCGCGATGTCCCCACGACCGATCGCCGTGCTGCTGGCCGCTTTCCTGGTCTTGCTCGGGCTCGTCACCCCCGCGGTGGCGGCGCCCGTCCAGACCCTGACCTGGACCGCGGGCGACAGCGTCACCGCTTACACGTCCGCGCCCACCGGCGCGCTGCCCGGCGAGACAACGATCGTCTTCGAAAACAGCGAAGCCACCGGCAACACGACGGGGATGTCGCACACCCTGACGTTCGACACGTCGACGCCGGGCTACAACCACGACGTCTCGCTGAACGTCCTGGCCAACCCGTTCGACCCGCAGAACGGGCGGCACGAGGCGGTCGTGACGCTCACCCCGGGCAAGTACCGGTACTACTGCACGATCCCCGGGCACTCGACGATGGTGGGGGAGTTCGTCGTCTCCGACGGCGGCGGCGACTCGACCCCGCCGGCGGTGACGGCCGCCGTGGCCGGTGCTCGCGATTCCTCCGGTAACTACATCGAGTCGGCCACGGTGACGCTCTCCGCGACCGACGCGGGATCCGGGGTGGCCTCGGTCGAGTACCAGCTGGACGGCGGTACCTGGACCGCGTACGCGGCGCCGGTGGTGGTTTCCGCTGTGGGCACGCACATGCTCCACTACCGCGCCACCGACGTCGCCGGCAACACGTCCGAAGAGGGCATGGAGCACTTCACGATCGTCGAAGGGCAGGGGGACACGACCCCGCCCACGGTGACCGCGGCGATCAGCGGGCAGCAGGACTCGTCGGGCAACTACGTCGACGTCGCCACGGTCAAGCTGACCGCGACCGACGCCGATTCGGCGGTCGCCTCCGTGGAGTACCAGCTGGACGGCGGGACGTGGACCGCCTACACCGCACCGGTCGCGGTCACCGGCGCGGGTGAGCACATGGTCCACTACCGGGCGACCGACGAGGCCGGGAACACGTCCCCGGAGGGCATGTCCCACTTCACCGTGGTGAAGAGCGACACGACGCCGCCGACCGTGACCGCTTCCGTAGCCGGTACGCAGGACGGCGACGGCAGCTACGTCGGCAAGGCAACCGTCACGGTCGTGGCTTCGGACACCGGGTCCGGGATCGCGGCGGTGGAGTACCGGGTGGACGGCGGCGCGTGGACCGCCTACACCGCACCGGTTCCGGTGACCGCGCCCGGCGCGCACACGGTCGACTCCCGGGCCCGGGACGTCGCCGGGAACGCGTCGGCTCCGGCGAGCGTGTCCTTCACCGTGGTCGCCGGCGGCGACACGACGGCGCCCCTGGTGTCCCTCGCGGTGAGCGGCAAGCAGGACGGCGACTGGTCGTACGTCGGCCAAGCGTCGGTGACGCTGACCGCCACCGACGCCGGGTCCGGTGTGGCCTCGATGGAGTACAAAGTGGACAGTGGAGCCTGGACGCGGTACACCACGCCGGTGGTCGTGTCCACCCTCGGCGCGCACACCGTGGGTGCGCGGGCCACGGACGTCGCCGGGAACGTCTCGCTGGAGGTGTTCGGTGCGTTCCGGGTGGTTTCGGCGGTCCCGCCGCCGGACGCCTGCCCGGTCTCGGACACCCGGGAGACGGTGGTGATCGGCGGGGTCGACAGCCAGGTGGAGAACATCGACATCGGCAACGGCTGCACGCTCAACGACGTCATCGACGAGAACGCGGAGTACGCGTCGCACGACCGGTTCGTGAAGCACGTGAAGGCGGTGACGCAGGAACTGGTGGCGAACGAGGTGCTGTCTTCGGGCGACCGCAACCGCATCGTGACGGCGGCGATCGAGTCGGACATCGGCGGCGCGCCCACCGCCGGTGCCCGGGCCGGCGACGTCAGGAAGCTGCTGTAGCCGCTCGCACTTCCCGCAGGGCCTCCCGGGCGGCGGCGCCGAACTCGGCTATTGGTCTGGACCAAGCATGGTGATACGACTCAGTGATCGGAATGGTCCACCCGGGTCACTGTGGG
>NZ_JBFBBQ010000142.1:0-16496 GCF_040682775.1 Amycolatopsis sp. NPDC051106
GCGGCGCTCCCGACCGGGCACACCTCGACCGTCTCTTGGGGGCGCTGGCGGGTGGCCAACAGCGCGATCCGGGACGCACTTTCACGTGAAAGTGCGGGCTGGGTCAGCCGGCCGGGGCGGTAGTGACTTCGCCCGGCAGCTTGCGGGCGACGTCGGTGCGGGAGCGGGCCCCGAGTTTTCGCAGCACCTTCGCGACATGCTGTTCGACCGTGCGCGGCGAGAGGAACAGCCCGTCCGCGATCTCCCGGTTCGTCCGACCCTCCGCGAGCATCCGCGCAACTTCGCGCTCGCGCGGCGACAGCTCGCTTCCGTACCCGCGCCGCCCGCGTTGCGAAGGCGCCCAAGCGCCGTGCTCCCGCAACTGGTGACGGCACCGCCCGGCATCGCGCGTCGCGCCCAGCTGCTCGTACGCCTCGGCCGCCGCCGTCAGCTCCTCGACCGCGTCGCGGTTGCCCGCCGCGAGCCGGCACATCGCCGCCCGCTCGCGCATCGCCGTCGCCGGGTACGGCATCGGCAACGCCGCATAGCCCGACGCCGCTTCGTCGAACAGCGCCGCCGCGGCCAGGTGCTTCGCGCGGGCCTCCAGCAGCACCGCGCGGCCGGCGATCAGCGCCGCCGTCGCGACCGGTGCGTCCCGGTCCTCGATGCCGCGGGCGAACGCCTCCACCACGTTGTCGGCCTCCGGCCAGCGCCCGGCCCGCGCGTACGCCTGCGCCGCCGCCGGGACCAGCGCCGCCGCCCAGATCCAGACGCCCTTGCGCCCGGCCGCGGCCACCGCCGTGTCGGCCGCCGCGCACGCGCCGTCGACGTCGTCGGTCGCCAGCAGGACCGTGATCAGCACCCCGGCCGCCGAGAGCACCACCGGGATCGGCCCGCGGTCCGGCGCGTGGACGCTCGCCGCGGTCAGGTGCCGTTGCGCGGCGGCGAACTCCCCGCGCACCGCCGCGAGCCCGCCGAGCACCAGCGACGACTCCATGACGATCGGGCCGAGCTCCGGATAGCTGTCGCGCAGCTGCTCGGCGGCTTCCGCGAGCCCGTTCCACCGCCCGCGTACCCAGTCGAGCCGGACGCGGGTGCCCTGGATCAAGCCGATCGCGTACAACGCGCCCGCGTCGGTCGCCCGCCGGACGCCTTCGGTCACCAGCCGTTCCGCCCGGTCGAGGTGACCCGCCCACGACTGGCCGTCGGCGAGGTTGCACCACAGCCGGGCCAGCTGGACGCGCTCGGCGACCGTGCCCACGGTGTCCGACAGCGTTTCGAACTCCGTCCACGCCGACGGGTCGCCGACGTGCGACGCGGCCGCGATGCGGTCGGCGGTCAGGGCGAGCCGCAGCTCGGGGTCGTCGAGCCGCTCGTACACCTCGCCCGCGCGGGCGCGCCAGGACTCGTGCCACGACAACGGCGTCAGGCCGTCGATCGGCTGCGCGAGCAGCGTGATCCCGCGCGCGGCGAGGTCGGGCCGGTCGGTCAGCTCGCCGATCGCGCGCTCGACCTCGAGGCGGCCGCGGCCGAGCCCGCCGATGGTCCGGACCTGCAGCATGCCGAGGCTCAGCCGGATCGAGCCGCGCACCGACGGCGGCAGCGCCACCTCTTCGATGACGCGCTCCAGCGTGCCGATCACGTCGGGCCGGAACCCGCGCAGTGCGACCTGGCTCAGCTTGCCGGCGACGCGCCCGATGTCGGACTGCGCCGGTCCGGGCTCGGCCAGCACCGACTGCAGGAGGTCGATCGCGCGGGACGTCTCCCCGCGGGTGACGGCCTCGTCCGCGGCGGCTTCGGCGTAGTGGCGCCACTGGTCGACGCGGCCGGCCGCGCGGGAGTGCCGGGCCAGCAGTGTGAGCGGCGGGGACGGCTGGGCGGCGAGCACGCGGATCGCCTGCGCGTGCAGCAACGCGCGCTCGGGCCCGCTCACCGTGTCGTAGACCGCCTTGCGCGCCAACGGGTGCCGGAAGCCGTACTTGCCGTCGCCGACCTCGCCGAGCACCCCGCCGGACAACGCGGCGAGCAGCGCGGTGCGGAGGACGTCGTCCGCTAGCCCGGCCAGCTCACCGAGCACGGCGGCTTCGGCGCCGACGCCGAGCACCGCGGCCGCGCCGGCCAGCTGCACGGCCGGCCCCGGCAGCGCGGAAAGCCGTTCGGTGACGGCCTCGCGCAAAAGCACCGGGACTTCGAGGTTCTCCAGCATCCGGTCGGAGAGGACTTCGCCGACCGGCAGCCGCTCGGCCGCTTCGCGCAGTGCCCGCAGCGTTTCTTCGACCACGAACGGGATCCCGGCGGTGCACTCGTGCAGCTTGGCCGCGAACTCGTCGGTGACGCGGGGCAGTTCGAGGATTTCGACCGCGAGCTTGCGCACCGCCGTGACGTCGAGCGCGCCCAGCGCGACACGGGCGGAGTGGACCGCCGGATCGGTCCGGAACGGGGCGCCGAGCGGCCCGGGACGGACGTCGGTCGCCGACCGGTAGGTGCCGACCACCGCCAGCTCCGGCGGCATCGCGCCGGCGAGGAACCGCATGAGGTCGCGGGTGTCTTCGTCGGCCCACTGCAGGTCGTCGATCAGCACGAGCGCCGGGCCGCACGCCCGCAGGAGCTCCCGCACCGCGCGGAAGACGCGGTGGCGTTCGGCGACCGGGTCGGCGAGGGGTTCGGGGCGCGGAGGAAGCGCTTCCGCGAGCTCCGGCAGCAACGGCCGCAGCACGCCGGCGACCGGGCTCAACGGCCCGAGCGGCGCGTCGCCCACCGAGCGAAGCGCTTCCAGGATGGGCCCGTAGGGGAACGGTTCCCGTAGCGGCTGGCAGGCGCCGGTGAGCACGCGGCCGCCTTCGAACTCCTTGCGGCGCCCGATCTCGGCGAGCAGCCGGGTCCGGCCCATGCCGGGCTCGCCCTCGATCAGGACGGCGGCCGGACGCCGCCGGAGCACGCCGACGATCGCGTCGAGCTCGGTGTCGCGGCCGGTCAGCCGGGCGGGTCCCGACCGGACGCTCACGGAGGTGGGACGGGGAGCCGTGAGCCACATACGGACCTCCTCGACGTGCACCGGGGGCTGTGCGCGGGAGCCTAAGCAGCGCTTAACGGTCCGTAAACCATTAACCGAATAGGTGGTCAGTACCGCCGTCACACGTCCGCCTACCCGCTGTCACCGGTTTGCCGCGGGATCCACTGGCCGAGGATCACCGCGCGTGCGAAACATCGGCGATTCACGCGTTCCGGCAGTGCTTAACACGTTCAGGGAGGCAGTCCGGCTACCGAAAGTAGTGTCCGGAAACCCTACTTAAGGACCTGTCCGACCGGGTGACGAGCTCTGACTGGCACCGCTGGGAGCAGGGGATTCGTCCGAGGTCAATGCGTATACCCATTAGCCGGGTGCCCGGATTGCACCGTAACGCCCACTGCAGGGACCCTCACCCAGGGGAGTACCACTGCGTGGCCGGTTCAGCGCCGCGCGTAACCACCTAGGGAGAAGCATGAAGATCGCCAGACTCTTCGGTGCCGCTGCCGCCGCGGTCATGACGACGGGTGCGCTCGTCACGCTCGCCGTCCCCGCGTCGGGCCAGGACCTGCTGAACCCGGACATCGTGCCCGCCATGCAGCGCGACCTGGGCCTGACCCACGACCAGGTGCTGACGCGGCTGAAGAGCGAAGACGTCGCGAACAAGGTCACCGAGGCCGTCAGCGCGACGCTCGGCGACGCGTTCGGCGGTGCCACCTACAACGCCGCCACGGGCAAGGCGCACATCCAGACGACGAACGCCGCCGAGGTCGCGAAGATCCAGGCGTCCGGGGCCGAGGCGGAGGTCGTGAAGTTCAGCGCCCGCCAGCTCGACTCCACTGTGGACAAGTTCCGGGCCCTCGACAGCTCGGCGCCGTACGCGATCACGGGCTGGGGCGTGGACTCCACCACGAACCGCGTCACGCTCTCCGTCCTGCAGGGCCAGCGGGGCGCCGCCGACGCCTTCCTCACCCGGTCCGGTGTGGACAAGTCGTCGGTCACGATCCTCGACGCGGCCGCGAAACCGACGCTGCACGCCAACATCCGCGGTGGTGACGCCTACTACATCGGCGGCTCGTCGCGCTGCTCGGTCGGCTTCTCGACCACGACCGGCTTCCTGACCGCCGGCCACTGCGCGGCCCTCACCGGCGGCGGCTCGCTGACCGGTTCCAACGGCGCTTCGCTCGGCTCGTGGGGCGCCTACCGGTTCCCGGGCAGCGACTACGCGGCGGTCCGGACCAACAGCAACTGGACCCCGGTCGGCCAGATGAACAACGGCACCGCGGTGCGCGGCTCGTCGAACGCCGCGACCGGCACGTCGGTCTGCAAGGCCGGCTCGACCACCGGCTGGACCTGCGGCACCATCGGCGCCAAGAACCAGAGCGTCCGTTACGCCGAAGGCACGGTCAACGGCATGACCGCGACCAACGTCCGCTCGGCGGCCGGTGACTCCGGCGGCGGCTTCATCGCGGGCAACTCGGCGCAGGGCATCCTGTCCGGCGGCAACACGTCCGTGACGTACTTCTTCCCGATCGGCGCGGCGCTGTCGGCGACCGGCACCACGCTGCGGACCAGCTGATCCCTCCCCGGAAACAGCGAAGGGCGGGTTTCGAGTGCCTCCAGCGCACTCGAAACCCGCCCTCGTCCTCGCCGCGGGAAGGGGAGGTTCAGGGGTCAGACGTTGCTGATCTCCTCGATCAGCCCGTCGACGTCGAAGTGCGCGCTCTCTTCGCCGAGCGGCACCAGCTCGTAGGACGCGTCGAGGAACGTCCGGACGTCTTCGACCTCGAGCTCGAACGACGCATAGCCGTCCGGTGACTCGATTTCCAGGGTGAGGAAGTCCTCGTCGTCGGACAGGTCGGGGCGGACCCGGACGTCGCCGAGACCGGTCGGGTCGTCGAGGCCGGCCACGAGTAGGTCACGCGCGAAGGTCCATTCGATCCACCGGCCGCGCTCGGTCCGGAACGCCACGGTGACCGCGAACGGCTCGTCGGCGTGGTAGGAGAGGCGGGACAGGACGGGCGTGGTGCTCTCGTTCAGCACCACGAACTGGCTCTGGTGAACTGCGTCGGTCTGCATGGCCCCTCCTGGAGTCCGGGTGGTTCGCGCGGCGCGAACTGTTCGGCAAGGAGATGGCCGGGGCCTCGCGGCATGACGGAGAAACTCTCACGTTCACTTGATCGGTTGCATCCGTCCATTGTGGTGTAACGTCCGGCACACACCCCTTGCGATCATTCGGCGACTGCTGGTGACGGTTCGCGCAGGGCGCCGGGGAGCTTCTTCCGCAGCACGAGCAGCGCCGGGATCGCCGCCGTGCAGGTCAGGGTCAGGACCGACCAGGTCAGCGCGTTGCTGACGCTGAGCAGGACGGCCAGCAAACCGGGCGCGAGCGCGATGGGCAGGCCCCAGGAGAGCTGGAAGATCGAGCTGGCCCGGCCTTCGGCGCCGGCGGGTGCGGCCGCGGCGGCCGTCGCGGTGCCGGTGGGGCCGAACATCGACTCCGCGACGGAGAAGCCGAGGCTCGTCACCAGGATCAGCGCGGTGGCGACGTGCAGGGGGACCATTTCCAACGGGATCAGCAGGGCGAAGGAAACCGCGAACAGCGTCGCCGCGCCGATCAGCCCCGCGGTCCGGCTGCGCCCGGCGAGCAGGGCGACGATCGGGCGTTGCGCGGTCACGACGACCACGGTGCCGAGCGTGATCGCGGTCCCGGCGATCCACTGTGGACCGTGCAGGAGATCGCGCACGACGAGCGGCAGCACGGCGAACTTGCTCGCGCTGGCGAGCGTGAACGCCGTGTGGGTGACGCAGAACCCGGTGAAGGGCCGGTTGCCGAGCACGGCGCGCCAGCTCCCCGAGGCCGCACTTTCCCGTGAAAGTGCGGCCCGCTGGTGGGCACTTTCACGGGAAAGTGCGGGAAGCAACCTGATCAGGACCGCCGCCACCGCGAAGCTCGCCGCGTTCACGTAGGCGAGGAGGTGGAACGCCCAGGGACTCGTGATCGTCGGCAGCACCGCGGTCGCCGCCGCCCCGATCCCCGCGCCCGCGAAGCGGCCCACCGTCTGCGTCGCCAGCATGCGGTCCGTCTCGCTGCCGGACGTGAGCCGCGCGACCATGGGCGCGTTGCACGTCCAGAACAGCCGGTCGCCGAAGCCGGCGACCACCGAAACGACGATCACCTGCCAGCTGGTGTGGACCAGCGGGTAGGCGCAGAAGGCCCCGAGCCGCACGAGGTTGCCCGCGATGAGCAGGGCCCGCGGCCCGAACCGGTCCATGGCGGCCCCGGTCGCCGGGCCGGTGACGAGCGCGAGCAGCGCGCCGGTGCTCAGCGACGTCCCCGCGTCGAGCAGGCCCATGCCCTGGCTGTGCACCAGGAACAGCAGCGCGAACGGCACCCACAGCCCGCTGCCGAGGGCGTCGATCAGAGTCGCGGCCAGGAAGATCCGGCGTTGTCGAAGCATGCTTCCCCCCAAATGGACAGCGTTCCAGAATATGTCCTCCGAAACGCTGGGGGGAAGCGGTGGTCCCGGACCCGCCTACGGCTCCAGCGGCAGGCTGAGCCCGACCTTCACCCGGTCCATCGCCACGCTGGTCGTGAAGTGCCGGACGTTCGGGTTGTCGAAGAACATCCGCCGGGTGAACGCCTCGAAGCCCGCCATGTCCGGGCACGTCACGACCAGCACGAAGTCGGCGTTGCCGGTGACGTAGTAGCACTGCTGGACGCAGTCGTCGGCGAGGATCTGGCGGCGGAACGCGTCCAGGACCGCCAGGTTCTCGCGCTCCATCTCGACCATGACCACGAACGTCATGCTCAGCCCGAGCGCCGCCGGGGACAGCACCGCGACCTCGCGCTCGATGACGCCCGCCTCGCGCAGCCTCTTGATCCGCCGTTGCACCGCCGCGGCCGAGAGGCCGACCTTCGCCCCGATCGTCTCGGCGATGGTGCGGGCGTCCTCCTGGAGGCAGGCGAGGATGGCGATGTCCAGCTGGTCGAGGTCGGGAGTGTGCACTCCAGCAGGCTAGCCGGGACCCCCGACGATTCGCCCGGCGTTCGCTCCGCGCTCACTCTTGGGTGACGTCGCTCACTACTCCGTCCGAGGGGAAAGTGAAACAACTTTTTCAGTGACCTGGAACACAACTGACCGGTCTACCAGGGGGTAGCGCATAGAAGTGGAAGACCAGCCGGTATGCCCGCCAACCCGCCGGCGTGGGGAGGCTTTCCCGTGCCCGCACCTGCCGCCGTGCTGACCGGAATCGGTTCGTGCTTGCCGACGACAGTCCTGGGCAACGACGAGATCGCTGCCCGGCTCGACACCACCGACGAGTGGATCCGGACCCGCACCGGCATCCGGGAGCGCCGCGTCGCCGGACCGGACGAGTCCACTGTGGACCTCGCGGTCGGCGCGGGGCGCGAAGCCCTCGCGGGTGGCTCCGCCGACGTCGTCGTCCTCGCCACGTCGACCCCCGACCAGCCCTGCCCGGCCAGCGCCCCGCAGGTCGCCGCCCGGCTCGGGCTCGGCACCGCCGCGGCCTTCGACGTCAACGCCGTCTGCAGCGGGTTCGTCTACGCGCTGGCCACCGCCGCGGGGTTCCTCGCGGGCGGCCTCGCCGAGCGCGTGCTCGTCATCGGCGCCGACACCTTCACCACGCTCATCGACCCCGACGACCGCACGACCGTCCCGATCTTCGGCGACGGCGCGGGCGCGGTCCTGCTGCGCGCGGGTGAGCCCGGCGAGCCCGGCGCGTTCGGGCCGTTCGACCTGCACAGCGAGGGCGAGCTCGCCGACCTGCTGTGGGTCGAAGCCGGCGGCGCGCGGCGGCGGCTGTCCGACCAGCCGAGCGACCGCTTCCTCGCGATGCAGGGCACCGCGGTGTTCCGGCACGCGTGCGCGCGGATGGCGGAGTCGTCGCGGACCGTGCTGGAACGCGCGGGCTGGATGGTCGGCGACGTCGACCGCTTCGTCGGCCACCAGGCGAACATCCGGATCCTCCAGGCGACGGCGAAGCAGCTCGGCATGCCGGCCGACGCCGTCGTCGCCAACATCGACCGCGTCGGCAACACCAGCGCCGCGTCCATCCCGCTCGCCCTGGCCGACGCCCACGCCGACGGCACCCTCGTCGCCGGGCACCGCGTGCTGCTCAGCGCGTTCGGCGCGGGCCTGACGTGGGGTTCGACGGTGCTGACCTGGCCGGAGCTGGGTCAGCCGTCCTGAGGATCCGGGCCGGCTGTCCAGGTCGGCGTCGGCTCCTGGCGGCCGCGCAGCTCCAGCTCGCCGTGCTTCTCCCAGTGCGCGCGTTCGCTCGGCAGCGCCGCCGAGACGACGGCGTCGCTCGCGAGGATCCGTGACGGCACCGCCTTGGCCAGCTCGGTCAGCCGCGCGGCCTCGTTGACGGCGTCGCCGATCACGGTGTACTCGAGCCGGCTGCTGGTGCCGAGCTGCCCGGCGAACACCGGGCCGCTCGAGACGCCGATGCCGAGGTCGAGCTCGCCGTTCGCGCACACGGCGTCCCGGATCGCGCGGGCGGCGGCCAGCGCGGCCGTCGGCGCGTCCGCGAGCCGCGTCGGGGCGCCGAAGATGCACAACGCGGCGTCGCCCTGGAACTTGTTGACCAGGCCGCCGCGTGCGCCGACCGCCGAGACGACCGCGGCGAACAGCCGGTTCAGCTTCTCGACGAGCTCCTCCGGCGGCGTGCGGTAGGCGAGCGCGGTCGAGTCGACGACGTCGACGAACAACGCCGTGACCTCGCGGACGTCACCGGACAGCGACGCGCCGAACTCCAGCGCGTGCCGGGCGACGTCGGCGCCGACGTGGCGGCCGAAGAGGTCCCGCATCCGCGCCTGCTCGCGCAGGCCCGCGGCGAGCTGGTTCACCGACGTCTGGAGCAGGCCGATCTCGCTGGAGTCGTCGACGTCGACGGTGACGTCGTCGTCGCCGCGCGCGATCCGGTCGAGGGCGACGCGCAGCCGGTGCAGCGGCGCCGCGACGGCCCGGGCCAGCAGGGCGGTGCCGATCGCGCCGACGCCGAGCCCGATCACCGACAGCATGATCAGGCTGGCGGTGGGGTTGCCGGAGCCGAGGTCCGGCGGCGTCGCGACGAGCAGGACCCCGACGAACGGGACGCCGCTGGCCAGCGCCCAGGTGACGACGAGCCGGGTGAGCACGGTGACCGGCAGCGACCCGCGCGGCGGCAGGACGTCCAGCGCGATCGTCATGACCGGCCGCGCCACCCACTCGGCCGCGAGGTACGTGAGCCCCACGGTGGTGAGGCCGCCGAGCCCGATGACGGTGGCCATGCCGACGGCGTCGTCGCCCGAGCCGAGGACGCCGGCCAGCACGCTGAGGACCACGGTGCCGATCAGCCAGAGGGTGCCGCTGACCACGGCCATGTCGACGGGCAGCCGCAGCGCGCGTCTCGCTTCGCTTTCCGACGGCGGCCGGCCGAGCACGAACCAGATCGCGGTGCGCCGCTGCAGCCACGCCGTCCACAGGGTCCCGGCGAGCAGTGAGCCGGCGACGATCCCGGCGGCGGTGAGGCCGAGGATCCAGCCGCGGTCGCCGACGTCGCCCGGCAGGCCCTGCAGCAGCAGGAGCAGTGCGACGACCGCGGACCCGGCGACGCTGGAGCCGAGGCCGAGCCCGGCGAAGCCCAGGCTGGTGCGCAACACCACCCGGAAGTTCTTCACGGCGATCTTGCGCACGGCGTTGATCGTACGGCCGAAAATGCGTGGCCACCGCCGATGGCCACTGGTTACCGTGCCGATCATGGAGCCACTTACCGTCTCTTCCGGGGGGTCCGGGTGGCGGAGCCCCCGGCCCGGGCGAAGCCCGGCTCGATACAGCCAGGAGGAGATCCGGGCCTCGTTCGTCAACTGCACCCGCGGTGAGGCCAAGGGCGTGACGCTGCCCGCCCGGCCCGAAGAGATCCCGTGGGAACGGCGCGAGTTCCTCGGCTGGCGCGACCCGAAGGCGCCGGGGCGCGCCTACCTCGTGCTGCCGTACGGCGGCGAGGTGATCGGGCTCGCCCTGCGCGCGGCCGCGCCGCCGAAGTCCCGGCTGCGCAGCAACATCTGCGGCTTCTGCACCACGACCCACGGGCTCGCCGACATCACGCTCTTCTCCGGCCGGCGCGCCGGGAAGGCCGGCCGGGAGGGCAACACGCTGGGCACCTACGCGTGCGGCAACCTGGGCTGCTGCCAGTACGTCCGCGGCGAGCTGAAGTCCGACGTGCCCCAGCCGTACGAGACGCTCACGCTGGAGGAACGCCTCGCGCGGCTGGAGGAGAAGCTGCACAAGTTCGTCGCGCGGGTGCTGGAGTCGCGTTAGAAGCGGTACCGCACGATCCGCGCCATCCGGGCCAGCGGCGGGAAGTACTTCAGCATCCGCAGCTGGAACCGGGTGAACGGCCGCAGCCGGGCCAGCACCTCGGGCGTGGCCCAGTGTGCGGCGTCCAAAGAGGACATCAGGTCGAGGCCGTGGCGCGCCAGCTCGTGCGGGTCGTCGATGCCCCAGCGCAGGGTCGCTTTCGCGCGCCGGACCGGGGTGTTGAGCTTCTGCGTCTTGATGCCGAGCTTGCTGAAGACGTCGCAGATCAGCTCGCCGGACGGGAACTTCGCGACCAGCCGGCGGACGAGCTCGGTGCCGTCCTCCGGTGTCAGGTACATGGTCAGGCCTTCGGCGACGATCAGCGCCGGGCGGTCCGAGGGCACCTGGTCGAGCCACCCGAAATCGGTCACCGAGGTGCCGATGTTCGTGTGGTTCGGCGCGGGCGCGTAGAGCTTCTCGCGCAGCTCGACGACCTCGGGGTAGTCGACGTCGTACCAGTGGACGGTCTCCGGCGGCGCGAGGCGCTGGAAGCGCGTGTCCATGCCGCAGCCGAGGTGCAGCACGATCGCGTCCGGGTGCTTCGCGAGGTAGCCGGCGGCCCATTCGTCGATCGGCTTCGCGCGCAGGACGACGCTGGCCGCGCTGTCGCGGGTGATGCCGAGCTGGGCGAAGTCGTAGTCGATCTGCCGGACGGCTTCGTCGGCGGCGTGGTCACCGAGCACCGGGTCGGCTTCGCGGCTGTCGAGCGCGCGGCCGTAGAGAGTGGCCAGCATGGTGGCCTTTTCCTCGGTGAAGTGCACCTTCTCCATCAGCGTTCCTCCGCGGCGTAGTCGTGCGCGTAGGTCTTGGCGTCGACCAGGTGCTTGAGGGTCAGTTCGCGGGCCGCGGCGGGGTCGGATCGGCGGATGGCGTCGAGGATGGCCCGGTGGTCGTCGACGGCCTTGCGGATCTGGCCGGGCAGCCGCAGCGCGGCCCGCCGCTCCTCGCCGACCAGGGCGAGCACCGACCGCAGCAGCCCGGCGACGTCGTCGTTGCCGGCGTTCTGCGCGATCACCCGGTGGAACTCGGCGTCGGCGGCGATGACGTGCAGCATGTCGCCCTCTTCGGCGGCCTGCGCCATCTCGGCGACGTTGTCCTCGAGGTGGCTCACGGTCTTCGCGCTCGCCTGCCGGGCCAGCCGTTCGGCGAGGGTCGGCTCGACGGTCGCGCGCAGGTCGAAGAGCTTCTCGACGAGCTGGTCGTGCTCGGTGAACCAGCTGCGCAGCGGCTGTTCCCGCTGCTCACGGACGTAGGTGCCGGAGCCGGCGCGGATCCGGACGTAGCCGATGGAGTCGAGCACGCGCAGCGCCTGCCGCAGCGACCCGCGGCTGATGCCGAGGTCCTCGCACAGGACGCGTTCGGCGGGCAGCCGGGAGCCGGGCGGCAGCTTCCCGGAGTCGATCAGCGACCGCAGCCGGTCGACGGTCGCGCTCCAGACCTGCTCGGTGTCCACGGCACCCATCCTCTCAGCTCCGGAAACTGTCGGTGGTGGATGTCATGATCACCGGCATGGACATCCTGGGGGCGTGGGTGCGGGGTTGGGCCGTCTCGCGTGCGCGGACGGTGGCCGCGCCGGGAACGTGCGGTGCGCGTTCCGAGGTGCTTGCGGGCCTGCCAGGAGAGCGGGAGGTGGTACTTGATGAGCTTCGAGGGCGGCTTTGCACCCGTCGAGGTCCCGGCGCCGTACTCGGTGACGGTGACCGGCGGGGGCCCGGTGTGGGAGGTTGCGGTGACCGCCTCGGGTGCGCCGGCCGGGCGCGGGCTGTACAGCGCGCTCGGCTGGCGCGTGGTGTCCGACGTCGTCCCCGCTCACGTACCGGAAGGATCGGAATGACCGCCCAGTTCAAGGACCTCGCCCTCGACGCGACCGACCACCAGGCCCTGGCCGGCTGGTGGTGCCGTGCCATGGGCTACGTCCGCCGCGACTCGCTCACCGGTGACACGCGGCCGGACGACTGGCCCGTCCCGATCGTCGACCCGGACGGCAACGGGCCGCTGATCTGGATCAACCCGGTCGCGGAGAAGAAGACGGTCAAGAATCGCATGCACCTGGACGTCTTCGGCGACAAGACCGAGCTGCTGGAACTGGGCGCGACGCTGCTCCGCGAACGTGGCGGCGACGTCGAATGGGAGGTGATGGCGGACCCGGAGGGCAACGAGTTCTGCGTCTTCACGCCGCGGTGACTGTCTGCCCAGACACATCTGCGTCGCGGGACCGGCTCACGATGCTTAGGCTCCGCACGTGAGTGCTTCATGACGTGGTGGCACGCGGTGATCGTCGTGGTCGCCGGGATCTGGGCCGGCACCATCAACGCCGTCGTCGGGTCGGGGACTCTGGTCACCTTCCCCGTGCTCGTCGCGCTGGGTTATCCGCCGGTCACGGCGACGACGTCCAACGCGATCGGGCTGGCGCCCGGCACCCTCAGCGGTGCCTGGGGTTACCGGCACGAGCTCAAGGGCTACTGGCGGCAGACCGCCCAGTTCGCCGTCGCGTCCTTCTTCGGCGCCATCGGTGGCACGATCCTGCTGCTTTCGCTGCCGAAGGACGCCTTCGAAGCCGTCGTCCCGGTGCTCGTCGGCCTCGCCGTGATCCTCGTGATCGTGCAGCCGCGCGTCTCGAAGTGGGTCGCGAAGCGCCGCGAAGGCAACGGCGAAGAGCACAAAGCCGGCCCGCTGCTGATGTTCTTCATCTTCCTCATCGGCATCTACGGCGGGTACTTCACCGCCGCGCAGGGCGTGATGCTGATGGCCGTCATGGGGATGCTGCTGTCCGAGCCGCTGCAGAAGCTCAACGGCGTCAAGAACGTCCTCGCCGCCGTCGTCAACGTCGTCGCCGGCGTGATCTACGCGTTCGTCGCGCCGATCAGCTGGCCCGTGGTGCTCTGGCTGGCCGTCGGGTCGACCGCCGGCGGCTTCCTCGGCGCGAAGATCGGCCGGAAGCTGCCGCCGGCGGTGCTGCGCGGCGTGATCGTCGTGATCGGCGTCGCCGCCGTGATCCAGCTGGTGGTCAAGCAGTTCAGCGGGTGAACTCCCGCGCCGCGGCCAGGAAGAGGTCGTTCTCCTCGCGGGTCCCGATGGTCACGCGCACGCCGTCGCCGGCGAACGGGCGCACCACCAGCTTGCGGTCCAGCGCGTGCTCGGCGAACGGCACCGCGTCGTCACCCAGCGGCAGCCAGACGAAGTTCGCCTGCGTCTCGGGCACCTGGTAGCCGGCCGCGAGCAGCTCGTCGCGCACCCGGCCGCGCTCGGCGACGATCTCCTGGCAGCGCGCCAGCAGCTCGTCCGCCGCGTCGAGCGACGCGAGCGCCGCGACCTGGGCCAGCATGTTCACCGAGAAGGCGACGTACACCTGGCGAAGCGCGTCGGCGATCGGCTCCGGCGCGACGGCGTAACCCACGCGAAGGCCCGCGAGGCCGTACGCCTTCGAGAACGTGCGCAGCACCATCACGTTCGGGCGCGTCCGCGTGTACTCGACGCCGTCGGGCACCTCGGGGTCGGTGACGAACTCCTTGTACGCCTCGTCCAGCACCACCAGCACGTGCTCGGGGAGCGCGTCGAGGAACCGCTCCAGCTCCGCGCGCCGCACCGCCGTGCCGGTCGGGTTGTTGGGGTTGCAGACGAAGACCACGCGCGTCCGGTCGGTGATCGCCGCGAGCATCGCGTCGAGGTCGAGCTCCTGGCCCTCGGTGATCGGGACCTTCACCGACACGGCGTTCGCCACCTGCGTGACGATCGGGTACGCCTCGAACGAGCGCCAGGCGAAGACCACCTCGTCGCCCGGCGCGCAGACCGCCTGGATCGTCTGCTGGCACAGCGAGACCGAGCCGCAGCCGATCGCGACGTGCTCGACCGGCACGTCCAGGTCGCGCGCCAGCCGCTCGCGCAGGGCCTGCGAGCCGGTGTCCGGGTAGCGGTTGATGCCCGCCGCGGCCTCGGCGATCGCCTGCGTGACGCTCGGCAGCGCACCGCCGGGGACCTCGTTGCTCGCCAGCTTGATGGCGCCTTCGATCGTCCGGCCGGGAACGTATTTCGGCAACGATTCGAGATCGGCACGGGGGGACACGGACGGCATCTTCGGCGCTCCTGGAATTCGACGGGACGACCCGGCCACCGTATCTTTTCCGCGCGCCGCCCCGCGACTCCCTTCAGGCGGTATGTGACCGGGAGACCTGCGAAACGGGGTTCCTTCCGTTCACCTCGAAGTGATTGAGTGACGTATGACGTCGACCAGCACCGTGGACTACCAGCGCACCGACGGCCGAGCCCTGCGCCTGACCTTCTCGGAACCCGAAGGCGCGCTACGCGGTGGTTTGGTGGTCCTGCACGAAGCGGACGGGGTCACCGACGGCGTCAAGATGCTGCTCGCCAGCCTCGCCCTCGAAGGCTGGCTGACCGTCACCCCGCACCTCGAGAACGCGGAGCTGACCCAGCAGGACCTGCTCGACGCGACGGACATCACACTCGCCTGGCTCGTCGACCGCGGTGTCCAGGCCGACCTGCTCGGCGTCATGGGCTTCGACCTGGGCGGCACCGCGGCGCTCGTCGTCGCCTCGCACCGCCGGCTGGGTGCCGCCGTCAGCGTCGGCGGGCAGCAGGCCGCCGAACTGCCCGCGCTGGTCGAGATCGCCGGGAAGCTCACCAGCCCGTGGCTCGGCATGTACGGCGACGCCGGCGACGAGGCGGGCGGCGCCGAGGTCGAGCGCCTGCGCGATGCCGCGGCGTCGGCGAAAGTCGCCACGAACGTCGTCCACTACCCGGGCGCGAACCACCGCTTCGACGCCGACCCGGGCGCGGCCGCGGAGGCCTGGCAGCGGACGCTCAACTGGTTCGACGCCCACCTGCGCTGATCGGGATTACGCTCGTGCCGTGACGCACACCGCCGACGCCCCCGAAGTGCTCTGGCGCCCTGAGCCGAGCCACGTTGCCGACACCAAGATCGAAGCCTTCCGCCAGTGGCTGCGCGCCGAACGCGGCGTCGAGGTGGACGACTACCGCTCGCTCTGGGAGTTCTCGGTCGACCGCGGTCCGGAGTTCTGGACGGCGGTCGCGGACTTCCTCGGCGTCCGCTGGCACGACCAGCCGGGCGAGGTGCTGTCGGGCGAGATGCCGAACGCCGTCTGGTTCGAGGGCGGCACGCTGAACTACGCCGAGCACGCGCTCACCCCCGGTGTCGCGGGCGCCGCGAAGGGCGACGACGAGACGGCGGTGATCTTCCACCGCGAAGACGGCTTCGCGGACCACCTGACGTACGGCGAGCTTCGCGCCCAGGTCGGCGCGGCCCGGGCGGCGCTGCTCGAACTCGGCGTCGGCAAGGGCGACCGCGTCGTCGCACTGGCCCCGAACTGCCCGCAGACGCTGGTCGCGTTCCTGGCCGCGGCGAGCATCGGGGCGATCTGGTCGTCGTGCTCGCCGGACTTCGGCGTCCGGGCGGTCGCCGACCGCTTCGTGCAGATCGAGCCGAAGGTGCTCTTCGCGGTCAACGCCTACGCGTACAACGGCCGCCAGTTCGACATCCGGACGACGGTCGCCGACCTCCAGGCGAAGCTGCCGTCGCTGGCCGCGACCGTGCTCGTCCAGTACGTCGGCGAAGGACGGATGGACGGCGCGCTCGATTGGGCCGAACTGCTCGCGAAGCACGAGGGCGCGCCGCTGCTGTTCGAGCCGGTCGAGTTCGCGCACCCGCTGTGGGTGCTCTACTCCTCCGGCACCACCGGCCTGCCGAAGGGCATCGTGCACGGCCACGGCGGCATCACGCTGGAGCACCTCAAGGCCCTGGCGCTGCAGACCGACCTCGGGCCGGGCGACCGGTTCTTCTGGTTCAGCACCACCGGCTGGATGATGTGGAACTTCCTCATCTCCGGCCTGCTGGTCGGCACGACGATCGTGCTCTACGACGGCAGCCCGGGCCATCCGGACCTCAACGCGCTCTGGCACCTGGCCGAGCAGCACCGCGTGACGTACTTCGGGACGTCGGCGCCGTTCATCCAGAGCTGCCTGAAGGCCGGCATCAAGCCCGCCGAGCGCTACGACCTGACGGCGTTGCGCGCGCTCGGCTCCACCGGGGCGCCGCTGAGCGTCGAGGGCTTCCGCTGGATCGTGAACGAGGTCGGGAGGAAGGTGCAGATCTGCTCGGTCTCCGGCGGCAC
>NZ_JBFBBQ010000143.1:0-16134 GCF_040682775.1 Amycolatopsis sp. NPDC051106
CGATCATGGGGAAGAAGAACAGCACGGAGATCGCGATGACCACCGCGCCCGCGAGATGTGACGCACCCAAAGCCACATTGGGGCGCTGACCGGCCGCCAACAAGCGGAACCCGGCAGGCGGAACCAGGCAGGCGAAACCGGCAGGGGGCTGGGAAGGCGGAACCCCGACAGGTGGGACCTGGCAGACGGATCGGGCAGGCGGAACCCGGCAGGCGGGACCCAAGACGCGAACCTGACAGGCCGTGAAGGGCACCTTCACAGACTTGAGGTCCCTGAAGGTGCCCTTCACGGCAGTGCGCTACTTGGCCGGGACCTCCCCGAGTCGGCTGGTGACCGCGGTCGTGATCGCGCTCGCGCCGAGTTCCGTGCCCGGCTTGATCCACGGCTGGTCCGGCTCCGCGCCGGCGATCGACCGCTCGCCGATGAACCTGCCCGTCACCGGGTCGATGATCAGCTGCCGGATCTCGTGCCGGTCGTCGAGGCCGAGCGCGACGCCCGTGCGGCCGTCGAGGTTCGTCTCCGCCGCCAGCACCGTCATGCCCGGGATCTTCGCCAGCGCCCGGTACCACTGCGCGCGCAGCTCGGCGGGCATCACCCCGGCCCGCAGGATCTCGATGCCGAAGTGGAACATCGCGGACGGCGTCGAGCCGCGGCCCTTCGTCAGGCTCTGCAGCTTCGCGTACAGCGCGGCCGGGTCGTGCGGCAGCTTCGCGTAGAACGCCGGGCTGTCCCAGTCCGTGGGGTCGTCGCACTTCTTCGCCGGCTTCGACTTCGGGAAGAAGTCGCCGCACCGGCCCTGCCACTGGCCCTGGTCGGTGTCGGTGATCTCCGGCTCGGGCGACTGGGACTGCGGCTGCGACCCGCCCAGGAACTTGCCGGTGTCGAGGATCTTGCGGTTCTGCTGCCAGACGTCGTGGGCGTTGGCCGGGATCCAGAGGTCGACCTGCTGCTCCCACAGGTACGTGTAACCGGTCGCGTCGCCGGTCTGGACGCCGCGCCCGACCCACGTGTGCTCGCCGACGTACCGGAACTGCCCGGGGCCGACGGGCTGGTCGACCGCGCCGACGCTGAGGTCGGCCGCCCGGTCCAGCACCTGCGTCGCCGACATCAGCTTGATGTCGGGCCAGTTCGCGGTCGGGTTCGCGCCCGGGTTCGTGCTCGGCGCCGGGGGCGCGGGCGCCGGCCCGGCGGTGGGCCCGGACGAACCCGTCTGGACGACGGCGACCGTCACCGCGACCACCCCGGCCACGGCGGCGGCGATCGGCAGGCCGAACCGGCGGGCGCGCCTCGGCCGCAGCGGCACGACGGTCGAGCCGGCGTCCAGCTCCGCCATCAGCTTCGCGCGGGCCGCGGTCAGGTCGGCGGGTGCCTTGCGGGCGTCGCGGTGGAGCAGCTCGAGGGTGTCGTCGAGCTCATGCATGGGGGTTCTCCTCGGTGGGGACGAGCAGGGCCTGGAGGCGGTGGCGGACGCGGTGCAGGCGCGAGCGGACCGTGCTGGCGGGCACGCCGAGCGCCTCGGCGACTTCGGCCGGTTCCAGCCCGGCCCAGGACGTGAGCAGCAGGACGTCACGGTCCTGTTCGGACAGCGCGGCGAGCTCGCCGGCCAGGACGCGCAGGCGTGCGGCCGCGTCGACCCGGCCGGCCACCGCGGCGTCGTGGTTTTCTTCCGGACGCTCTTCGGCGCCGGCCTTCGCCGTCAGCTGGAACCCGCGGACCTCCTGGCGCACGTGGTTGCGCAGCAGGTTGGTCGCGATCCCGTAGAGCCAGCCGCGGATCGGCGCCTTCTCGGGGTCGTAGCTGGTCCGTCTGCGCAGCGCGACGACGAACGTCTCCGCCACGAGGTCGTCGGCGGCGTGCACGCCCACCCGGCCCGCGAGGTAGCCGCGCAGGGGATGGGCGTACTCGTCGAAGAGCCGCGAGAAGACCTCTTTCGGATCCTTCGCGGCGAGGTCGGGCCGGTCGAGCCGTTCCACGATTCTGGTCACGCTACTGGTTGTCGCGACCCATAGCCCGCGTCCCCGATCGCCCGGCCGGATGAGACGCAGGCCACATTCGGGTCCTTCCGGCCGAACACTTCCGCGGCGTGTGGACAAGAGCCGGTATGCACAGGGGAAACGCGATGCTGCTGGCCGGGACGTGCGCCGGCGCGGTGGCGGCGATGCTCGTCGTGGCCGCGGCGATCCGGCCGCCGGCACCCGTCGCCGCGGCCGGCCCGCCGCTCACGACCGCGCCGTCGTTGACGACGAGCATCGCGACGACGGCGACTTCGGCACCGCCGGCGACGCCGGTGAAGCCGGTGCCGGAGGGCGCCTCGCTGGCGAAGCTCGTGCCGGGGAAGCTCAGCGTGCTCGTCCACGACCGCAAGAACGGCCGTGACGTCGTCTCGTACCGCCCGGACGCGACCTACACCTCCGCGTCGCTGGTCAAGCTGTTCATCGCCTTCGAAGCCCTGCGGCGAGGCGAGCCCGCCGGTGAGGTCGCCGAAATGCTGTCCCGCAGCGACGACGACATCGCGAGCCGGCTCTGGACGAAGCTCGGCGAGGCGAAGATCGTCACGTCGTGGGCGGCACGGATCGGGCTGCGGGCGACGACCCCGCCCGCCGACGCCGGGCACTGGGGCAGCACCCTCGTCACCGCCGCCGACCTCGTCCGCACCTACCGGTACCTCATGGACGACGCCCCGGCGGGCACCCGGCAGGTCGTCCTGCGCGCGCTCGACGGCGCCACCGAACACGGCGCGGACGGCTTCGACCAGTTCTTCGGCATCCCGGGTGCGGTCACCGCGACCGACTGGGCGGTGAAGCAGGGCTGGTCCTGCTGCGACCCGGGCCGCAACCTGCACACCAGCGGGCTCGTCGGCGGGCGCCGCTACATCGTCGTCGTGCTGAGCGCCCAGCCCGCCGCCACTTCCTGGGCGAAGGCGTCCCAGAACGTCACGGCGGTCGTGAAAGCGCTCTCCGTCCCGCTCGGCTGGTCCTGACGCGCCCGGCGTCCGCCGGTGCCGGCCCCTTCGGCGGTACGGTCTCGTGGGTGGTGGCACAGCACGAAGTGGAGGGGGCCAGGGTGGTGGACCGGGCGAAGCCGGGGGAGCAGGCCAGGACGTCGGCCCCGGGGCCGCGGCAGCCCAGCCTGGCCGACGTCGCCGGCATGGCCGGGGTGTCGCACATGACCGTCTCGCGCGTGGTCAACGAGAGCGGGCCGGTGCGCCCGGAGACCCGCGAGCGCGTCCTCGCCGCCGTGCAGAAGCTCGGGTACCGGCCCAACACCGCCGCGCGGACGCTGGTCACCGGCCGGTCGGGCACGCTCGGCGTGGTCGCGCTGGAGTCGAACCTCTACGGGCCGGCGAGCACCCTGTACGGCATCGAAAACGCGGCGCGCGAAGCCGGGTACGGCGTCGCGATCTGCAGCGTCACCCGGCCGGGCCGGACGTCGATCGGCGACGCGGTGGAGAGCCTGCGGCGCCAGGCGGTCGAGGGGATCGTCGTCATCGCCCCGCACGTCACGGCCGGGCGGGCGCTGGCCGCGGTGCCGGGCGACATCCCGGTGGTGGCGGTCGGCGGTGGCAAGTCGGCGCCCGTGCCGGTGATCTCGGTCGACCAGTACGACGGCGCCCGCCGCGCCACCGAGCACCTGCTCGCCCTCGGCCACCGCACGGTCTGGCACGTCGCCGGACCGGAGGACTGGCTGGAGGCGCGCGACCGCGAACGCGGCTGGCGCGAAACCCTGGAACGACGCGGCCTCCGGGTGCCGGCGGTCGTGCGCGGCGACTGGAGCCCGCGGTCCGGCTACGAGGCCGGCCGGGCGCTGGTCGGCAAGCGCGGGCTGAAGGCGGTGTTTTCGGCCAACGACCAGATGGCGCTGGGTGTGCTGCGCGCGTTCACCGAGGCCGGGATCCGCGTGCCGGAGGACGTCCACGTCGCCGGCTTCGACGACGTCCCGGAGGCGGCGTACTTCAACCCGCCGCTGACGACGGTCCGCCAGGACTTCATCGAGGTCGGCCGGAAGACGTTCGGGCTCCTGGAAGACCGCATGGCGGGCGGCGACGTCCGGGCGCGGCACCTCGTGCCGGCCGAGCTGATCGTGCGGGAGAGCACCGGCCCCCGCTGAAACGTCTTGAATGAGTCATTCAGGACTTCCGACGACCTGAATGACTCATTCAAGACATTCGCGGAGTGCTGTTAGCGCTAACACTACCTCGGCACTGATCCATCCCGGTGTTGTATCTTGACCGCTTCTGTGTGATCGGCGAAGCATCGTGTTCGGTTCTGGTCCCCGCCGCCCGGAGGTCCCCGCATGCGTGCCGTCGTCCGGACTCTGCTCGTCGCCGTGCTCGCCCTGGTCGGGGTGACCGTCCCGCCGGCCACGGCCGCGCCGCCGAAGGCCGGGCACACCGTCACCTACGACGGCTACTCCTTCCTGGTCGACGGCAACCGCACCTACCTCTGGTCGGGGGAGTTCCACTCCTACCGCCTCCCGAGCCCCGACCTCTGGCTCGACATCTTCCAGAAGATGAAGGCGGCCGGCTTCAATTCGACGTCGCTGTACTTCGACTGGGGCTACCACTCGCCGCGCCAGGGCGTCTACGACTTCACCGGCGTCCGCGACCTCGACAAGCTCCTCGACGTGGCGCAGCAGGCCGGGCTCTACGTCATCGCGCGGCCCGGGCCCTACATCAACGCGGAGGTCGACGGCGGCGGCTTCCCGACCTGGCTGTCCACCACCCCCGGCCACACCCGCAGCGCCGACCCCGTCTACCTGAAGTACTCCGACGAGTGGCAGACGCAGATCGACCGGATCATCGCGCGCCACCAGCTCACGAACGGCACCGGCAGCGTGCTCGCCTACCAGGTCGAGAACGAGTACTACAACGGCAACGCCGACGGCCGCGCGTACATGAAGCACCTCGAAGACAAGGCCCGCGCCGACGGCATCACCGTTCCCTTGGTGGGCAACAACAACGGCACCTTCAACGCCGGCGACGCCGCGCTCGACGTCGACGCCGCCGACTCCTACCCGCAGGGCTTCGACTGCTCCAACCCGACGCGCTGGAACGGCGTCCCCGACATCAGCTATGACCACGTCCCCGGCAAGCCGCTGATCACCGCCGAATTCCAGGGCGGCGCCTTCGACCCGTGGGGCGGCCCGGGCTACGAGAAGTGCGCGCAGCTGATCAACGACCAGTTCGCCAACGTCTTCTACAAGCAGAACATCGCGGTCGGCGCCACCGGCCAGAGCTTCTACATGCTGCACGGCGGCACGTCGTGGGGCTGGAGCGCGATCCCGCAGAACTACACGTCCTACGACTACGGCGCCGCGATCACCGAAGCCCGGCAGTTCGACCCGAAGTACAACGAAGACAAGCTGATCGGCTACTTCACCCAGTCCGTCGCCCCGCTGACCAAGACCGACGGGCTGGCCGGCGCGCCGCTCACCGATCCGGCCCTCACCGACACCGCCCGGATCAACCCGGACACCCGCACGCAGTTCCACACCCTGCGCCACACCGATTCGACGTCCACCGCCACGAACACCACCAGCCTCGCGCTCGACCTCGCCGCGCACGCCGGCTACACCTACGACGACCGCGCGGGCGAGGTCGGCTACACCGGCACCTGGAGCCACGTCGGGCCGGAGGTGAACTACACCGGCGGCGACTACCAGCACACCGAGTCGTTCTCGGAGGTCACCGGCGACAGCGTGAGCATCCCCTTCACCGGCACCGGGATCCGCTGGGTGACGTCGAAGGACCCGAGCCACGGCATCGCCGACGTCTACCTCGACGACGCGAAGGTCAGCACCGTCGACCTCTACGCGGCGAGCAAGCAGAACCAGGTCACCGGCTACGAGGTGCGCGGCCTGCCCGCCGGGGCGCACACGCTGAAGATCGTCGTCACCGGGCAGAAGAACGCGAACGCGACCGGGCCGTTCGTCGTGGTCGACGCCGTCGACCTGCTGTCGGGCAGCGCCGACTACTACCCGGTCGTGCCGCAGCAGCCCGGCACCGGCCTCACGCTGAACGGCCGGCAGTCGAAGATCGTCGTCGCCGGGTACGACCTCGGGCGGACGCGGATGCAGTATTCGACGTCGGAGATCATGACGAGCGCGGCCATCGGCGGCCGGGACGTCGCGGTCCTCTACGGGGACAAGGGTGGCCCGGGCGAAACCGTGCTGCGGTTCGCGCAGCAGCCGTCCGTGCAGGTGCTCGGCGGCAGCGCGACGTCCACTTGGGACGCGGCCCGTGGCGACCTGCGGCTGAACTACACCCACGACGGCCTGGCTCGTGTGCTCGTCACCGCCCCCGGGCAGCGCCCGTTGCTCCTGCTGCTCGCCGACAAGGCGACGGCGGCGACGTTCTGGCGCCAGGACACCGCGGCGGGCCCGGTGCTGGTCCGCGGCACGCACCTGGTGCGGACCGCGGTCGACGACCACGGCACCCTCGCGTTGACCGGCGACACCGGCACCGACGGCGCGTTCGAGGTCTTCGGCAGCGAGAAGTCGGTGTCGTGGAACGGATCCCGGGTCGCGACCCGGCCGACGTCGAGCGGCAGTCTCGACGCCACCGCGCCGACGGCGCAGGCCGTGACGCTCCCGGCGTTGAGCGGCTGGAAGCACCAGCAGGAGTCGCCGGAGAGCCAGCCCGGCTTCGACGACTCGGCCTGGCCGGTGGCCGACAAGGACACCTCCAACAGTTCGACGGCGGTCGGCACGAAACCGGTGCTCTTCGCCGACGACTACGGCTTCCACACCGGCAACACGTGGTACCGCGGCCGGTTCACCGGCGACGGGAAGCAGACCGGGATCACGCTGTCGAGCCAGAGCGGCGGGCCGGCCGGTGCGTTCTCGGTGTGGCTCAACGGTGTCTTCCTCGGCAGCTCGAAGGATCCCCAGCACACTTTCCCCTTCCCGGCGGGCGCGCTGCGCGCGGGGGAGAACGAGCTCTCCGTGCTCACCGTGAACATGGGCCACGAGGAGGACTACGGCGCGAACAACGGCAACAAGGCCGCGCGCGGGCTCATCTCCGCCCGGCTGACCGGGGCGCCGCTGACGTCGGTGACCTGGCGGCTGCAGGGTGTCCGCGGCGGCGAGACGGGGCTCGACCCGGTCCGGGGGCCGCTCAACACCGGCGGGCTGTACGGCGAGCGCGCGGGCTGGTCCCTGCCCGGCTTCCCCGACGGGCGCTGGACGCCGGCTTCGTTGCCGGCGAAGGACTCGACGCCGGGCGTGTCCTGGTACCGGACCACCGCCGACCTGGATCTGCCGCGCGGCCAGGACACCTCGCTCGGCCTGACGATCACCGACGATCCCGCGCGGCAGTACCGGGCGCTGATCTTCGTCAACGGCTGGCAGCTCGGCCAGTACGTCAACTACCTCGGGCCGCAGCACAGCTTCCCGATCCCGAACGGGATCCTGAACCCGAACGGCCGCAACACCATCGCCGTGGCGGTGTGGAACCTCGACGGCAGCACGGGCGGTCTCGGCAAGATCACCTGGGCGAACTACGGCAGCTACCGCTCGCCGTTGACGGTGAAGCAGAACGCCTCGCCCGGCTTCGACCCCGGGCGGTACGCGATGCCGGCGGCGCCGACCGCGGGGGTGTCCCTGACCGCGCCGGACACCGTGTCGGGCGGGCAGTCGTTCACCGCTTCGGCGACGGTGCGGGTGCCCGCGGGCGCGCCGCCGGCGTTCGACGTGAAGCCGGTGCTGACCGCGCCGGCCGGGTGGACGGTCGGGCCCGCGTCCCCGCCTTCGGTCGCGCGCATCGACGGCGGCGGCTCGGCGTCGTTCTCGTGGCCCGTCACCGCTCCATCCACAGTGGACACGGCCGCGCTGAAGGTGGCGGTGGCGTACCGGCAGGCCGGACGGCCCGGATCGGTGTCCGGCGAACGCATCGTCGGCGCCGTGCCTCCGGCACCACCCGCGGGCGAGGTGGCGGTGAGCTCGCTGCCGTTCCTGACGGCGACGAACGGCTGGGGCCCGGTCGAGCGTGACGCCAGCAACGGCGAGGCGAGCGCGGGCGACGGCAAGCCGATGACCGTCGGCGGGGTCGCGTACGCGAAGGGCTTGGGCGTGCACGCGGCGAGTGACGTCCAGCTCTACCTGGCCGGCGCCTGCACCCGGCTGACCGCTTCGGCCGGCGTCGACGGCGAGACAGGCACCGGTGGCAGCGTGAGTTTCAGCGTCTCGGTGGACGGCGTGACCCGGGTGACGACGCCGGTGGTGCGCGGCGGGCAGGCGGCGGTCCCGATCGACGTCGACGTCACCGGCGCCCAGGTCCTGGACCTGCTGGTGAGCGACGGCGGGGACGGCAACGGCAACGACCACGCGGACTGGGCGGCGCCGACGCTGACCTGCGCTACGCCGCCTGCCGGGTGACCTCCGGGACCGGCCGGAGGAAGAAGGTGGCGCGGACTTCGCGACGTTCGCGCCACAGGTGGTACAGCGCCAATCCGAAGATGATCGAACCGACCACGTTCGCGACGAAGTGCCACCACACGCGGTAGGTCGTCAGCCCGGTGCCCGGGTCGACGAGGCCGAAGAACGTCGACAGCCCGATCGCGCGGGGCGCGCCGAAGCCGATCGAGAGCGTGAGGGCCAGGTGCTCGAGCCCGTGCAGGCCCTGCATCCACACGCCCATCTTCGCCCAGCGGCGGGCGCGGGTGCCCAGTGCCCGCCGCGTGATCACCATGACCCCGGCGAGCCCGGCGAGGAAGACGCAGTTGCCGGTGAGGTGCAGCAGCTCCATCCCGAACGTCTTGCGGTCCGGCAGAAGCGTCTGCAAGCCGTTCGCGAGCCCGGTGCCCCACGGTGTCATCCACGCGGGGGAGTCCGGGTGCCCGAGCCAGTAACCGACCTGGGCGATGTGCTCCTGGACGTGGCCGAGCTGCCCGAGCACGCCGACACCGATCACCGCGACCGAGCCGCGGTACACCCACGGGCGCACCGGCCCCCGGTTCGCGTACGCCAGGACACCGACCGCCGCCCCCATCGCGAGCGCCCAAAGCACCAGCAGGGTCGCTCCCGCGATGTCCCAGCCGGACATCGTCCCCATCGGCATCGTCATGGCCGCCTCCGTCCGCGTCCCGCCCAGGCTAGCCGCGGAACCGGGCGCCGAACGTCTTCCGTCGTGCGGCCGGAAACCGGGCAAAGCGTTACACCGCAACGGTTTCCCCCTCAGGTGAGGACAAGCCGGACGGCCAGGGCGGCGATCACCGCGCTCGACACCAGCGCCGTCACCAACCGGCCACGCGGTCCGGTGAGGACCCGGCCGAGCAGGGCCCCGCCGCCGGCCAGGAGGGCCTGCCAGCTCGCCGAGGCGGCGAACGCGGCGAGCACGAACACGACCTGCTCGGGCACCGACACCGCGGTGCCGGCGCGGTCGCCGACGACCAGGGCGGTGAAGTAGACGACGGTCGTCGGGTTCACCAGCGTGATGCCGAGCAGGCTGACGTAGGCGCGGCCGGGCGCGAGCGGCGTCACGGGCCGGGCGGTCGCGCCGCGGTGGGACCGCAGCGCCAGGACGGCGCCGCGGATCGCCAGCACGAGCAGGATCCCGGCCGACGCCAGCCGCAACGGCCCGGCGATCGGGGCGACGAGTCCCGCGACCGCGGCGCCGCCGAGCACCGCCACCAGCGCGTACACGCCGTCGGCCGTGGCAACGCCGAGAGCCGCGGCCAAGCCGGTGCGCAGCGACGTGCGGGCGGTGAGCGCGACGAGGTAGGTCGCGACGGCGCCGACCGGGATCGCGATGCCGTAGCCGGCCAGCAGGCCGGCGACCAGCGCGCCGGTCACGGTGCCGGAGTGCTCGACCTCCGCGGGCGCCCCGGCTGCTGCCGGACCGGCGCGGGGGTCGCGGCGACGGTCGGCGGGAGCGAGGTGCGGTTCGAGGTCATGCGCCGAGGGTGGCGGCGACGGGCCCGTTGCGGCAACCGGTTTTCCAGCCGGTGCGCCCCGGGCAGCTGTGCTTGAATCGGCGCCGGAGAAGAGGCCGACGCGAGGAAGGGTTTGCAGATGCGGGTCGACCTGAGCGGGAAGACGGCGCTGGTCACCGGGTCCACCCAGGGCATCGGCTCGGCGATCGCGGCCGGACTCGCGGCCGCCGGCGCGCGGGTCGCGATCAACGGCCGGAGCGAGACCGGGGTCTTGAAGGCCATCGCGCGCCTCAAGGAGGATCTGCCGGACGCCGACCTGGTGCCGGCGCCGGGTGACGTCTCGGACGAGGCCGGCGC
This sequence comes from Amycolatopsis sp. NPDC051106, assembly GCF_040682775.1. Taxonomy (NCBI): domain Bacteria; kingdom Bacillati; phylum Actinomycetota; class Actinomycetes; order Pseudonocardiales; family Pseudonocardiaceae; genus Amycolatopsis; species Amycolatopsis sp. NPDC051106. Next base: position 10,227 of record NZ_JBFBBQ010000143.1, read on the forward strand.
GGCGCAGGTCGTCGAGGAGGTGCCGGACGCCGACATCCTCGTCAACAACCTCGGCATCTTCGGTGCCCAGGAGCCCCTGGACATCACCGACGCCGACTGGCGGCGGTACTTCGAGGTCAACGTCCTGGCCGCGGTGCGGCTCACCCGCGCCTACCTGCCCGGCATGACCGGGCGCGGCTGGGGCCGGATCCAGTACATCGCCAGCGATTCGGCGATCGTGATCCCGGCCGAGATGATCCACTACGGAGTGTCGAAGACGGCGCTGCTCGGCGTCTCACGCGGGTTCGCCAAGCACGCGGCCGGCACCGGGGTCACGGTGAACGCGGTGATCGCGGGGCCGACGCACACCGGCGGCGTCGAGGACTTCGTCTACGAGCTGGTGGACAAGGACCTGCCGTGGGACGAGGCGCAGCGGGAGTTCATGAAGAAGCACCGGCCGCAGTCGTTGCTGCAGCGCCTGATCGAGCCCGAGGAGATCGCGAACCTGGTGGTGTACCTCAGTTCCCCGTTCGCCTCGGCGACGACGGGCGCGGCCGTGCGCGTCGACGGCGGGTACGTCGACTCGATCGTGCCGTAGACCCGCTCCCGCCCGGGCGCACGGGGGAGGCCCGGGAGGGAACGGGAGTTGGGGCCGGTACGGGGGCCGCCTCGCGGCGGAAGGCACGACACGGCTCCAGCGTTACCGGTATTCCGTGAAGGCAAGGGGTGAGGCCCGGGGGCACCGCCGTACCGACACCCGGTACAACGCCTGGGCCGGTCCGGTGTTCCCGTGACCCGGGGTGACGTGCGTCGCCACCATTCGGGGTACCCCGCGCAGGTGTCGCCCGGACGAGCGCGCCGGCTGTCCCGATCGGCCCGCGTGGTTCATGATCGACTTCATGGACCACATCGAGACACCGGCGACACCCGCCCGAGGCCTGCGGCGGGTCCTCCTCGCGGTGGCGGCGGGCGCAGTGCTCGCCGCCACCGCGTGGGTGGCCCTGTGGCTGGCCATGAACCTGTGATTACGGCGTGACCGGGATGTTCGTCAGTCCCGCTGTCGCGTTCGTGACCGTGTTCGACGCGTACACCACGTTCGGGTTCGCCGCGCACTTCGACACCGAGCTGATCTTGATCGCGTAGGCGCCGGCCCCGCCCAGGTCGGACTTGTTGTTCCGCCACACGTTCCCGCAGCCGTTGGCGAACGACGGCGAGGTGCTCGTGTTGTGGTTCTCGTAGCCGTTGGCGAACGTGCCGGGTGCGGAGAAGGTGCCCGTGTTGTTCTCGATCGTGTAGCCGATGCCCTTGACGTCGATCCAGGAGTCCGCCGAGTTCTCGCCGGAGATGCCGCGGCCGTCGAAGGTGTTGCCGCGGATCAAGCCGTCGAACGTGCCTTCCTTGACGTCGATGGGTTCCGCCGCGACGAACGGGCCGATGTGGTTGTCCAGCACCTGGATCCGGTCGCCGCGGTCGACGCCGCCGGAGTTGCCGTGGCAGGCCCAGTTCGAGTGGGCCGAGCCGAGGTAGACGCCTTCGCCGTAGCTGGGCTGCACCAGTCCGGTGTAGGTGATCGTCGAGTTCTTCAGCACGCTGTCGGCCGACGAGCGGCGGAAGTGGACCGCCTCCTCGTCGACGTGGTGGACGGTCACGCCGTCGATCGTCGTGTGCGGCGAGTCGTCGACGACGATGCCCTTCTTGGACTCCTGCACGGTGAAGCCGGTGAGGTTCCAGTACGGCGCGCCGGAGAGCCACAGTCCGTAGCCCGAGTCCCAGCCCGCGGTCGGCGCGGGGCAGCCGGGGGCTTCGCCCGACGGGCCGTCGTTGATCAGGACGGCGTTCGCCGGGCCCGCCAGCGTGATGGGTTTCGCGGCGGTGCCGGACTTCGTCGTGACGAACGAGCCTCGGTAGGTGCCGGCCGCCAGCTCGATCACCTGACCCGGGACGGCGTTGGCGAGAGCGGCCTGCAGCTGGGCGGCCGTCGAGACGCCGGTCCCGCCGGTGGCGGACAGGTTCGCCGCCGCGGCCTGCGCGCCGGTCAGCGCGAGCGCGGCCGAGATCGTGGCGGCACCGAGGAGGACGGCACGGCTTCGTGGGGACACCAAGAACCTCCGGGAACGGGAACAGCGGAGGTGTTGCGGCGTACACCCGGACCTTCCCTTTATAGGTCAGGCATGTGACGTGCGTCAATGAGCTGAACGATGGTCATGGATGTGAACGATTGGCTGGGGTGACACTTTCCGGTGACCCGGAGGTGAACGCGCGTCCGACGGGGAATCTTCTCCAGCACAAACCCCTGGCACACAGGGAAAGTGCGGAAGGAGAGCACGATGAAGATCCGAATGGCCTCCGGGCTGGCGGCCGCGGCGCTCACGGTTTCCGCGGTGGTCGCCGTGGCGGCTCCGGCGTCGGCCGACCCCGTCCCGGGCAACCGGACCCAGTTCTACGCCTACTGCGTGGTCGACCTGGCCGGCGTGCCGGTGGCCTGCACGCAGGCCGACGAGGCGCACGCGACGCACATCTGCCAGTACCTGGCGACTCCGCTGGGCATCGGCCTCGACTGCATCCAGCGCTCGGCCGCCTGAGTTGCCCGAAAGTACCCGGTGGTCCGGACCATCGGGTACTCGTCGGAAAATGTCCGACCGGTTAACCTTGTTCTTCGCCACCTATCCGTTCATACTTTGTTGCCATCCACAACAAATAGGGTGCCGGTGAGCCGCCAGCCGTCGCCCGCGGAACGGAAGGGGCGACGACGATGTCGACCAGGAACTCCGCCCGATGGCGGCGGACGACCCGCCTGCTGGTGGCACCCGCGGCCCTCCTCGTGGCCGGCGCCTTGGTGACCGCACCGCAGGTCCAGGCAGCACCGGCGTCGGTGCTGGCCTCTTTCACCGACGACTTCGACGGCCCGGCGGGCAGCGGGGTCGACGGCGGGAAGTGGGTCCACGAAACCGGCGACAACGTGAACAACCACGAGCGTCAGTGGTACACCGACGGCACCGCCAACGCGGCGCTCGACGGCCAGGGCCACCTCGTGATCACCGCCAAGAAGGAGAACAGCGGGAACAACTGCTGGTACGGCGCCTGCGAGTACACGTCGGCGCGGCTCAACACCTCCGGCAAGTTCACCGCGTCGTCCGGGCACATCGAGGCCCGGATGAAGCTGCCGCGCGGGCAGGGCATGTGGCCCGCGTTCTGGATGCTGGGCTCGGACATCGGCAACGTCGGCTGGCCGCAGTGCGGCGAGATCGACATCATGGAGAACGTCGGCTTCGAGCCGAACACCGTGCACGGCACCATCCACGGCCCGGGCTACTCGGGTTCGGGCGGCATCGGCGCGGCCTACAACGGCCCGAACTTCTCCGACGACTTCCACACGTACGCGATCGACTGGTCCGCCGATCGCATCGTCTGGTCGGTCGACGGCAACGCCTACCAGACCCGCACGCCGGCCGACGTCGGCGGCAACCAGTGGGTGTTCAACCACGACTTCTTCGTGATCCTGAACCTGGCGGTCGGCGGCTACTGGCCCGGCGACCCCGACGGCAGCACCCAGTTCCCGCAGCAGCTCGTGGTCGACTACGTCCACGTGAGCTGAGGGGCCCAGACCAGCGGGACCGGCTTCTCTCCGTGCGCGGCGGAGGGGGGCCGGTCCCGCGCCATTTCCGCCGCCGGCCCGAACTCGACGCAGTGAATGACTCATTCCTGGCGCCGGACGCCAGGAATGAGTCATTCACTGCGGTGGAGGCGGCCCCGGCGCGGGCCCGCAGGCGACTTCGCTGGGGCTCTGCGTCGGGTGGCGTGAACGGGTCGTTCACGGCGTCGGAGCCCGCCTCTGGTACAGAACCGGGACATTTCTGGTTCAGACCTGTCGAACAACCCCGACGGCCCGGCGATCTTCTCCGGACAAAGTGACGGTGTGCGCTCGAGAAGCGCCCCGGCACCCGGAGGAACCCATGTCCCGTACCCGCATCCCACCCGTCGCCGGCGGGCTCGCCGCCGCCGTGGCGGTGGCTCTCGCCGTGGCCTGCTGGGTGCTCTTCCCGCCCACCGTCGACGGCCGCGCGAGTGCCGCGCGGCCCGTCGTCGACCTCCCGCTGCCGTGGCCGGCCGAGGGACAGGCCAGCGTCGAGGTGCAGGGCCTGGGTTCGCTGGGCAGCCGCGGGGATCGGCAGCCCGTGCCGATCGCGAGCGTCACCAAGGTCATGACCGCCTACGTCGTGCTGAAGGACCATCCGCTCGCCGGGGGTGAGGCGGGTCCGCGGATCACCGTCGACCAGCAGGCGGAAGCCGAGTCGACGTCGTCCGAGGAGTCGACCGCCCCGGTCCGCGCCGGGCGCGAGATCAGCGAACGGGACCTCCTGTCGCTCATGCTCGTCCCGTCCGGCAACAACGTCGCCCGCCTGCTCGCCCGGTGGGACGCCGGCAGCCAGGAAGCGTTCGTCGCGAAGATGAACCGCGAGGCCGCCGCGCTCGGCATGACCAGCACCACCTACACCGGCGCCAGCGGGGTCGAGGACTCGACGACGAGCACCGCCACCGACCAGCTGCGGCTGGCGCGCGAAGTCATGAAGAACGACGTGATCCGCGCGATCGTCGGCACCGCGAGCCTGCGTGTCGACGGCGTGCCCGGTGACGTCGTCAACACCAACACCCTCCTCGGCCGCCACGGCGTGATCGGGCTGAAGACCGGCTCGTCGACCGCGGCCGGCGGCGCCCTGATGTGGGCGGCGCGGACCGGCGGCGGCGCGCTGATCCTCGGTGTCGTCCTGCACCAGAACCCGGGCGGCAGCCCGGCGGCCGGGCTGCGGGCCGCGCTGGAAACCAGCGAGACGCTCATCTCGGCGATCCAGCGGGAACTGCCGGCGGCGACCCGGTGACGGCGACCCTGGAACCGGAAACGACCGCGCCGGACCGCGGAACCTGGCGCCGCGGCCGGGGCATCGCGGTTTTCTCCGCCCTGACGGCGGTGCTCCTGCTCGCGCACTCGCTGGTGCCCAACTGGGTGGGCAACGCCGGCAGCCTGCTGGAGACGTTCCTGCCGTGGACGGGCCTGCTCGTGCTGCCCCTGCTCGTGGCGGCGCTCGTCCGGCGTTCCGCGCTCGCGCTCGTGTCGCTGCTGCTGCCGGCGTTGGTCTGGGGCGGCTCCTTCGGCGGCAGGCTGATCGACAAGACGGGAGCCGGCGGCGACCTGACGATCGTCTCCCACAACGTCAACGACGAGAACCCGGACCCGGCCGGCACCGCGCGCGCCCTGGCCGCCTCGGGTGCGCAGGTGATCGCGTTGGAGGAGCTGAAGAAGTCCGAGATCCCGAAGTACGAAGACGCGCTCGCGGCCGGCTACCCGCACCACTCGGTGCAGGGGACGGTCGGAGTCTGGAGCACGTTCCCGCTGAGCGACACACGTCCGGTGGCGATCATGCCGTGGACCCGTGCGCTCCGGACCACAGTGGACACTCCGAAGGGCCCGGTGGCGGTCTTCGTCGCGCACCTGCCGTCGGTCCGCGTCCGGCTCGATGCGGGCTTCACGGCCACCGGGCGCGACGAAGCGATCGGCCTGCTCGCCGACGCGGTGGCGGGGGAGCCGGCGCCGCGCACGATCCTGGTCGGCGACTTCAACGGCACGGCCGACGACCGGGCTCTCGCGCCCATCACCGCGCGGATGCGGTCCGCGCAGGACGACGCGGGCGACGGGTTCGGGTTCAGCTGGCCCGCCGGGCTGCCGCTGGCGCGGATCGACCAGGTCTTCGTGACGGGGGTGCGACCGGTGGCGTCATGGACGTTGCCCGCGACGGGCAGCGACCACCTCCCGGTCGCGGCCGCCCTGGCGCTCTGACGTCGCTGGCCGACGTGCTCGCCGGCGTCGGCGCGGCCATCGACGCGCTCGGTGGTGGCTTCACGCTCGCGTACACGACGCTGGCGGTGGTCGCGA
>NZ_JBFBBQ010000144.1:0-15564 GCF_040682775.1 Amycolatopsis sp. NPDC051106
CGCGCCAGTCCCACTCGCGCTTGATCGACGTCGCGAAGCCGATCTCCAGCAGCGTGTTGAAGCCGCCGACGGCGACTTCATCCCGCCAGCGCACGGTCGGGCGGAGCTTCTCCGGGTTCACCCGGTGCTTGTTGGCCCCCACGATGTCGAACATCGACTCGATCAGCGTGTCCGAGAGCAGGTGCGGCGCCAGCCCCAGCCCGACCAGCCCGGTGTGCTTCACGTTGTAGTAGTGCTCCGGCGCCTCGGTGCGCGGGTTCTCCAGCTGCTCGATCTGCACCGGCCCGGGGAACCGCTCGGCGACGAGGTCGGCGATGGCCGCCACGGACATGCTCTCGGTCATCTGGTTGAACACGCGGAACTCCCCCGCCCCGGCCGGGTTCTCCACGGCGAGCCGGATGCATTCGACGGTGTCGCGGATGTCGATCAGGCCGCGCGTCTGGGTGCCCTTGCCGTACACGGTCAGCGGCTGGCCCAGCACCGCCTGGATGACGAACCGGTTCAGCACCGTGCCGAACACGGCGTCGTAGTCGAAGCGGGTCGCCAGACGCGGGTCGAGCGCCGTCTGCGGCGTCTGCTGGCCGTACACCACGCCCTGGTTGAGATCCGTCGCGCGCAGCCCCCAGGCGCGGCAAGTGAATTCGATGTTGTGCGAATCGTGGACCTTCGTCAGGTGGTAGAACGAGCCGGGCCGCTTCGGGAACAGCACACGATCTTTGCGCCCGTTGTGCTCGAGGTCCAGCCAGCCTTCTTCGATGTCGACGTTCGGCGTGCCGTATTCGCCCATCGTGCCCAGTTTGACCAGGTGGATCGCCGGGTCGATCTCGGCGATCGCGTACAGCAGGTTCAGGTTCCCGATCACGTTGTTGTGCTGGGTGTACACCGCGTGCTCGCGGTCGATCATCGAATACGGCGCGGACCGCTGCTCGGCGTAGTGCACCACCGTGTCGGGCGCGAAGTCGCGCACCGCTCCGAACAGGAACTCCGCGTCCAGCAAGTCGCCTTCGTAGCTGGTGATCGTGCGCCCGGAGACCTCCTGCCACGCCGAGATCCGGTCGGCCAGGGACTCGATCGGCACGAGGCTTTCGACGCCCAGTTCGGCGTCGTAGCCGCGGCGGGCGAAATTGTCGAGAACGGCTACCTCGTGGCCTTTGTCCGATAAGTGCAATGCGGTCGGCCAGCCCAGATATCCGTCACCGCCGAGAACCAGCACACGCATTGTGCCGCCTTTCCTGTTCGTTTACGCCACAAGCATGCCGATCCGACGAACGAGCAGAGGCTTGCGAGAACCCGACGCTATAGATCACCTGCTGATGAGGACCTGGCAATGAGCTGTGAATCTCCTATGCGTAGGGGACCCGGACGGCGGCGCGACCGGCTCACGGGGAGGATGGGGGCATGACGACCGTAACCAACGGCGTGCGGCCCCGCACGACGGAGAAGACCCGCCGCGGCCGGGCCCGGCTGGCGCGCGCCGCGGCGACCTCCGTCGCGGCCACGGTCGTCAGCCAGGTGGTGCTGCTCGCGGTCCTCGCGACCGGTGGCGCCGCGGCCCTGGCGAGCACGCTGGCGTGGGCGGCCGGCGCGGTGCTGAACTTCCTGGTCACCCGCCGCTGGGTGTGGGGCCGCACCGGACGCCCGCGCGTGCGCCGCGAACTGCTGCCCTACCTGGCCGTGATCGGCCTCGGCGGCCTCGGGTCCATCGGCCTGACGACCCTCGCCGGCTCGCTGCTCACGCCGCTGGACCTGCCCCACTTCTGGTGGGTCGTGCTCGTCGACGGCGCGTACGTGGCCAGCTACGCGCTGGTGTTCCTCGTCAAGTTCACCCTGCTCGACCGGCTCGTGTTCGGCCGCGGCGCAGCACGTACCCCCGCCACCACGTCCCGGTCATGACCCGGGCGTAGTTGGCGCCGTAGACGAGGCTGCCGCCCTTCTTGCTCTTGCCCGCCTTGCGCAGCCGCATGCTCATCGGCAGCTCGACGACCCGGGCGCCCCGCGCGGTCACCCCGAGCATCAGCTCCGACGACTGGTACTGCGGCTCGTTGAGCGGCACCGAGCACGCCAGGTCCGCCCGCATCGCGCGGAAGCCGAACGACGTGTCGGTGATCCGCCGCGCGGTCAGCACCGAGGCCAGCACGGCGAACACGCGCACACCCAGCCACCGGACGCGGCTGTCGGCCTCCTCGTGGCCGAGGCGCCGGGAGCCGGTGACGAAGTCCGCGGTGCCGTCGACGACCGGCCTGACCAGGGCTTCGAGTTCGCTGTTGTCGTACTGGCCGTCGGCGTCCGTCGTCACGACGTACTCGGCGCCGGCCTCGGCCGCGAGGTGGTAGCCGAGGCGCAGCGCGGCGCCCTGGCCACGGTTGCGGGGTGCGACGCAGACATACGCCCCATGCTCTTCGGCGATCGCCGCGGTGTCGTCGGTGCCGCCGTCGACCACGACGAGCACGTCGACCCGCATGCCGAGGCACTCGCCGGGCATCTTCTCCAGGACTTCGCCGATGCCGCCGGCTTCGTTGTAGGCCGCGACGACGACGGTCAGCGGGGCCAGCTCCAGCTCGGGGTGCCGGCCGCGGAAGTCGTCGAGGGCGTCCCGGTCGACGTCGTCGGGGAACGCGGCGAGGCGTTTCCGGCTGGCCGACGTCAGCGTGGTGAAGCCCAGCGCCCCGGCCACCGGCAGCAGCACGAGCGCGGGGATCTGGTAGCGCCAGGAGAACTGGAACACCGCCGAGGCGAACAGCAGGATCAGGCCGCTCGACGCCGCCAGCAGCGCGTCCGCCCGCGCCCGGTCCAGGGGCTTCTTGCGGCGGAACACCGTGAGCAGGCCCAGGATCGCGCCGATGCCGAGCACCGCGCCCGGGACGTAGCCGCCGCCGAGCTGGTAGTCGCGCAGGATCTTGGCCAGCGGCTGGTCGACGCTCGCGACGACACCGTCGTTCTGCCGCGTGACGAGGTCGATCAGGGACTGGTCGGCCCACTGCGGGTACGTGAGCTGGAACTGCCACCGGTCCAGGGGGACGTCGGTCGGGTCCTGCTCGCGGGTCCAGGCGAAGCTCTTCGAGAAGTCGTCGAGGATCGCTTCGGCGACGTCGCCGGGCTGCTCCTTCAGCACGTCGAGCGCGAACTCGTGCGCCAGCGCGGCCTTGTCCGCCCCCGGCGGCAGCGGGCCGGGCCAGTTCGGGTCGAGGTCGGCGTGCGTGTAGTTGTCCACCAGCCGGGTCTCGCGCGGTTCGGCCGGGCAGAACACCTGCAGCGTGGGGTCGAGATGGAGGTTCGCGCAGTCGGCGACGGCGGCGGTGCGGCCGTAGAGCATGTTGCCGGACGGCCCGGTCAGCCCCCACTTGCCGGTCTCCGAATGCACCCGCGCCGAGTAGGGCACGAGCACGACGAGCAGGCCCAGCACGCCGGCACCGGCCCGGCGCCAGCCCGTCCAGTGCCGCCACGCTCCCCCGGCCACGACGAGATAGCCCAGCACCGGCAGAGCCAGCGAGATGCCGATCAGCCGGGTCAGCACGGCGAACCCGACCAGCAGGCCGGCGACGCCGGCACGCTTCCAGCCCGGCGTACCCCAGCCGAGGAGGAGCCAGAGGAGACCGAGCAGAACCGCCTCGAAGACGACCTCGGACATGATGTTCTGCTCGATCTGGAGCTGGTAGGCGTCGAGCAGGACCGGGACCGCGGCGAGCGCGGCGACCCACGGGCGGCCGCCGAGGCGCAGCACCAGCGCGTAGCCGCCGATCGCGATGAGGATCCCGCCGACGTGCTGCACCGCGGCGACCCAGGCGAGCCCGCCGACGGCCAGCAGCGGCCGCAGCACGAGGTCGTAGCCGATCGGGTCGAGCTGGTCGGCACGCAGCGCGTGGAGGTTGTCGAGGTAGCGGAACGAATCGATGAACAGCAGCGCGGGCCGGTAGGCCAGCCAGGTCAGCACCCGGACGGCGATCGCCGGAACGAGGAGCAGGAGCAGCAGCCAGTGCCGCTTGAGAAAAGAAAACACAGCGGCGCGAAGCGCCTCCGTTGAGGGTGGCGGCGGGGGCATGGATGGAGTCACGGTGTCGCGTTCGGACGGTCGAGCCCGGAGAAGTACTTCCAGGCCGTCGCGAGGCCGTCGGTGAGCGAGACCTCCGGCCGGTACCCGATGGTCTCGGCGCTGGCCGAGACGTCGACGACCACTGCGGGCATCTCGCCCGCCGGCGCCTCGACGTGCTCGACGGGCAGCTCGGCACCGGTCACCTCGCGCACGGCCTCGACCATCTCCAGCACGGACACCGAGCGCCCGGCGCCGACGATCGCGCGGCCGGTGTGGCCGCTGTCGAGCGCGAGCAGGATGGCGCGGACGACGTCGTCGACGTGCACGAGGTCGCGGCGCTGGCGGCCGTCACCGTGGATCCGGACCCCGGTGCCGGTCAGCGCGGCGCGCATCATGCGCGGCACGAAACTGTCCTTGTGGGACATTCCCGGGCCGTAGACGTTGGTGAACCGCAACGCACACGTCGTCATGCCGTACGCGCCGGCGTAGCCCGAGAGCAGCATTTCGCACGCCGCCTTGGTGGCGCCGTAGGGCGTGAGCGGCCGCAGCGGCAGGTCCGGGGTGATCGTCGCGGTGCCGACGTCGCCGATCACCGCGTTGGTCGAGGCGAGCAGGAACTTCGGCACCTCACGGCGGCGCGCGAGCTCCAGCAGCTCCTGGGTGACCAGGACGTTGTCGGCGAACGTGTCTTCGGGCAGCTCGACCGACTTCAACACCGACGTCAGCGCCGCGAGGTGCACGATCCCGGCGGTCCCGCGCGGCACGGCCTCCTCGCGGACACCGGCGTCTCGGAGGTCACCGGTCACCACCCGGACGCCGCCGTCGCCGCCGGCCGGGAACGGGACCCGATCCACGACGGTGACCGGGACACCCCGGTCGCGTAGGGCGCGCACGACGGCCCGGCCGATGAAGCCGCTGCCGCCGGTCACGACCACGGACGGTTGAGCAGGACCGTGCGCACTCGCCATGGCGTCAACCTACCTCCCGTTCCTGTGCGGGCCCGGCCCGGCGTACGCACCACCGTGGAGGGCCCGAAGCAGGAGTCAGGCGAAGGCTTCCGGGGGCGGGCAGGAACAGACCAGGGTGCGGTCGCCCGCCGCGCCGTCGATGCGGCGGACCGGCGGCCAGATCTTCGGCGCGCCCGGGCCCGCCGGGAACACCGCCGTTTCGCGGCTGTACGGCCGGTCCCACTCGCCCGCGATGCAGCGAGCCGTGTGCGGGGCCTGCCGCAGCGGCGACTCCGCCAGCGCCCACTCCCCCGCCGCCACGCGGTCGATCTCCGCGCGGATCGCGATCATCGCGGTGCAGAAGCGGTCCAGCTCGGCCAGGTCTTCGCTCTCGGTCGGCTCCACCATCAGCGTGCCCGCCACCGGGAACGACATCGTCGGCGCGTGCAGGCCGTAGTCCGCCAGCCGCTTCGCGACGTCGTCGACCGTCACGCCCGTCGCCTTTGTCAACGGCCGCAGGTCCAGGATGCATTCGTGGGCCACGAAACCCGACCGGCCCGCGTACAGCACCGGGTAGTGCTCCCCGAGCCGCCGGGCGACGTAGTTGGCGTTGGCCACCGCGACGAGGGTCGCCCGGCGCAGGCCGTCCGCGCCCATCATCCGGACGTACGCCCACGAGATCGGCAGGATCGACGCGCTCCCCCACGGCGCCGCGCTGACCGGACCGACCCCGGTCCCCGGGCCGGCCGCGGGCTGCAGCGGGTGGTTCGGCAGGAACGGTGCCAGGTGCGCGCGGACCCCGATCGGCCCGACGCCAGGCCCGCCGCCGCCGTGCGGGATGCAGAAGGTCTTGTGCAGGTTCAGGTGTGAGACGTCGGCGCCGAACCGGCCGTACTGCGCCACGCCGATGAGCGCGTTCAGGTTGGCGCCGTCGACGTACACCTGCCCGCCCGCGTCGTGCACCAGCGCGCACACCTCGCCGACGGTGTCCTCGTAGACCCCGTGCGTCGACGGGTAGGTGATCATGATCGCGGCCAGGTCGGCGCGGTGCTCGTCCACAGTGGACCGCAGGTGCGCGAGGTCGATGTCGCCGTCGTCGCCGCAGCGGACGACGACCACCCGCATGCCGGCCATCACGGCGCTCGCCGCGTTGGTGCCGTGCGCGCTCGCCGGGATCAGGCAGACGTCGCGCTCGCCCTCACCGCGCGAACGGTGGTAGGCGCGGATGGCCAGCAGCCCGGCGAACTCGCCCTGGCTGCCCGCGTTGGGCTGCAGGGAAACCGTGTCGTAGCCGGTGATCCGCGCGAGCCAGGCACCGAGGTCGGCGATCACCTCCAGCAGCCCGGCGGCGTCCTCGGCGGGCGCGAACGGGTGCAGCCCGGCGAACTCCGGCCAGGTGACCGGTTCCATCTCGGCGGTGGCGTTGAGCTTCATGGTGCACGAGCCGAGCGGGATCATGCTGCGGTCGAGCGCGACGTCCTTGTCGGCCAGCTGCCGCAGGTACCGCAGCAGCGCGGTTTCCGACCGGTGGGTGTGGAACACGGGGTGGGTGAGGAACGCGCTGGTGCGCCGCAGCGGTGCCGGGAGCGCGTCGGCCGTGTCCGCGTCGAGGCCATCCACATCGGACACCGAGACGCCGAACGCCTTCCACACGAGGGAAAGCCGTTCGCGGGTGGTGGTCTCGTCGCAGGCGACGCCGACGTGGTCGTCGTCGACGAGCCGCAGGTTCACACCGAGGTCGCGAGCGGCCGCGACGACCGCGTGCGCCCGGCCGGGCACCGCCGCGGTGACGGTGTCGAAGAACTCGCCGTGCCCGACGTCGACGCCGCCTTCGGCGAGGCCGGCGGCGAGCACGGTGGCCATCCGGTGGGCGCGCAGCGCGATCCCGCGCAGTCCGTCGGGACCGTGGTACACCGCGTACATGGAGGCCATCACCGCGAGCAGGACCTGCGCGGTGCAGATGTTCGACGTCGCCTTCTCGCGGCGGATGTGCTGCTCTCGCGTCTGGAGGGCGAGCCGGTACGCGGGCGCGCCGTCCGCGTCCTTCGAGACGCCGACCAGGCGGCCGGGCAGCTGCCGTTCGAGGCCGTGGCGGACGGCGAGGTAGGCCGCGTGCGGGCCGCCGAAGCCGAGCGGGACGCCGAACCGCTGCGTCGACCCGACGGCGACGTCGGCGCCGAGCTCTCCCGGCGGCCGCAGCAGGGTCAGGGCGAGCGGGTCGGCGGCGACGATCACCGCGGCGCCGTGTTTCTTGGCCTCGGCGATCGTCAGGTCGAGCTCGTGCACCGCGCCGGACGCGCCCGGGTAGGACAGCAGGACGCCGAAGAAGTCGCCGCCGAGGCCGAGGCCGGTCAGGCCCTGGGAAAGGTCTTCGACGACGAGCTCGATGCCGAGGGGCTCGGCGCGGGTCCGGAGCACGGCGAGGGTCTGCGGCAAGGTGTCCCGGTCGACGACGAACCGGTGCGACGCGGCTTTCCCGGCGCGGCGCACGAGCGTCATCGCCTCGGCGGCCGCGGTGGCCTCGTCGAGCATCGACGCGTTGGCGACGGGCAGCCCGGTGAGGTCGGCGACCATGGTCTGGAAGTTGAGCAGCGCTTCGAGCCGGCCTTGCGAGATCTCGGGCTGGTAAGGCGTGTACGCGGTGTACCAGGCGGGGTTTTCGAGCACGTTCCGCCGGATGACGGGCGGGGTGACGGTGTCGTGGTAGCCGAGCCCGATCATCTGGGCCATGGGCCGGTTCCGCGCGGCGAGCGCCCGGAGTTCGGCGAGGGCCTGGGCTTCGGTGGCGGCCGGGGGAAGTTCGAGCGGCCCGGCGGAGGCACGCAGCGACTCGGGAACAGCACGCTCGGAGAGCTCGTCGAGAGAAGCGACTCCGACGACGTCGAGGATCTGGCGAAGTTCGTCCGGCCCAGGCCCGATGTGCCGGTCGGCGAAAGGGATGCCCTGTTCCAAAGAGGCGAGCGACAAGTCCAAGGTGGCCTCCTCCGAACGGCGGTGTCTCCACCCAGCTAACCGGACCCGAGAACGGAACGCGACCACCGCGGGAGTCCGGGGGCGGAGCCCGCCGGGCGGGGTGTGGGGGTTGCACCCCCACAGGACACTCCGGAGGGTTCGGGCGAGCGCTCTTCGCGAGCACAGCTCACCCAAACCCCGGAGGAATCCTCCCCACTCTGTCCGTACCTGCAGAACAGGCGCCTGAGAGTTTCGCCCGAGGTTGAGCCGGGCTTGCACCGTCGGCGGGGCCATCAGGTTGTGTCCTGACGACCCGCTTTCCAGAGGCGTCTCGTCCGCGCGGTCCGGGGTGCCTGAGAGGTTCCGGGGAGGACTTGCTCCTTCGGCGCCGAGCTCGAGGTGTGGCTCGGACTCTCCCGCGCGGATTCGTCGACCGCAGGCAGAACCTTACCCGGTCCGCCGCGGCGGTGATCACCCGGTCTTGCGGGCGTTGCGGCGCTGGGTGAGCTCGTCCGGCTCGTGCTGCTCGACGATGCCGCCGTCGGCGCGTTCGGCCGGAAACTCGTGGATGGTGCCGCTGATTTCCTGCATGGCGCCGCTGACCGCGATGCCGAAGACGCCTTGGCCGCCTTGGAGCAGGTCGACGATCTCCTCGGGTGAGGTGCACTCGTAGACCGTGGTGCCGTCGGAGAACAGCGTGACCTTCGCGAGGTCGCGCACTCCGCGGACGCGCAGGTGGTCGACGGCGACCCGGATGTTCTGCAGGGAGACTCCGGTGTCCAGGAGCCGTTTGACGACCTTGAGGACCAGGATGTCCTTGAACGAGTACAGCCGCTGCGAGCCGGAGCCGTGCGCCGTGCGGATGCTGGGTGCGACCAGCTTCGTCCGGGCCCAGTAGTCGAGCTGGCGGTAGGTGATCCCGGCGATCTGGCACGCGGCCGGGCCGCGGTAGCCCACCAGCTCGTCCGGCAGCGAGTCGTCAGGGAACAGTTCACCCTGCTCACCAGCCGCGACCTGAACAGGCTGCTTCTCGGAACCAGCCTCGACCACGCAAGCCTCCCTTCGCCCGACCTGATGGCCGGCGAATGACAGCCGGACGGTCCCAGAGTGGGACCCGCCGGAGATCAATCGCCACGGTCCGGCCCCAGACCGTGAATCACACCGTGGCGATTTACCTCCTTCGACGGTAAGCGCCCGGAGAACACCGGTCAACGCGACGCGCGGCAAGCCTCGACGGTCGGCTGAGCCTTTGAGCCGTTCGCCGTACCCCGGTCGCGGCGGTTCAAACCTCTTGACGATTTTTACTCAGCTGAGTAACTTTTTACTCATGCAAGTAAACACCGACCTGATGGCCGAGATGGGGCTCAGCGCCACCGAGGCGGCGCGCCGCGCCCAGATCATCGGCGCGACCATCGGCGTGATCGCCGACCTCGGCTACCGGAAAGCCACGTTCGCCAAGATCAAGGAACGCGCCGGGCTCAGCAGCACGCGGATGATCTCGTACCACTTCACGAACAAGGCCGGCCTGATGCAGGCCGTGCTGAGCACGGTCGTGGAGACGAAGAACGAGTTCCTGAAGGAACGCACCGGCGGCGGGGTCGACCCCGCGGACCGGCCCGGGTACCTGCGGGCCCACATCGAGACGTCGATCGCGTTCCTGCGCGCGTACCCGGAGTGCGTCCGGGTGCTGACCGAGATGGCGGCCAACGCCGACGACGCCGACGGCTGGGTGATGACGAAGGTCCTGGTCGACGACATGCGCGTGCACGGGCTGGCCCGCCAGCTGAAGCAGGGTCAGGCGGAAGGGCGGTTCGGCGCCTTCACGCCGGAGGTGATGGCGATGTCGATCGCACAGGCCATCGACGGGGTGGCCGCGGCCTACGCGGCCGACCCGTCGCTGGATCTGGAGCAGTACGGGCGGGAAGTCGCCGACACCTTCGTGAAGGCGACGGCTCCCTAGAGGACCTGGTCGAGGCGCTCCTCGATCCGGGCCTTCGGGTAGGCGCCGACGATCGTCGTCACCGGCTCGCCGCCCGAGAAGAGGATCATCGTCGGCAGGGACATGACCTGGTAGGACCGGGTCGTTTCCGGGTTCTCGTCGGCGTTGACCTTCCGCACGGCGAGCTTCCCGGCCCGCTCGGCAGCCAGCTGGGCCAGCACCGGGCCCACCATCCGGCAGGGCCCGCACCAGGTGGCCCAGAACTCGACCAGCACCGGGACGTCACTGCCGAGGACCTCGGCGGCGAACGTGGCGTCGGTGACGTCGGAAACGGCAACTGTGGTGTCTGCGGTCATGACGAGCTCCTTGACGGACGCGGGGCATCGGGGACGACACACGGATCGGGGGCCTGCCGGGCGAGGGCGCCGGCGAGCTTGGCCGCCAGTTCGGCCCGGATGCCGCCGAGGCGGGCCAGCAGCGCGTCGGCTTCTTCGAGCTTGCGGCGGTAGACCTCGATCGAACTCGCGCAGGAGTCGCCGGTCTCGTGGCCGCTGCGGAGGCAGTCGACGAACGGGCGGGTTTCGTCGAGGGTCAGGCCGACCGTCTGCAGCGTCTGGATCTCCCGGACCAGCTGCAGGTCGTCCTCGTCGTACTCGCGGTAGCCGTTCGCCGAGCGACGGGCCTCGAGAAGGCCCTGGGCCTCGTAAAAACGCAGCGCACGGGTGGTGACACCCGTGCGCTGCGCAAGCTCTCCGATCCGCATGCCTGAAGACGCTAGACGTTGACGTCCGCGTCAAGGCAAGGTCTCACGTATCGGCTCCGCGGAAGTCTTCCGGCGACACGGAGTCGAGGAACTCGCGGAACTTCTCGACCTCGTCCTCCTGCTCGTCCGGGATGATCAGGCCCGCCTCCTCCAGCACCGCGTCCACGGCGTGGATGGGGACGCCGATCCGCAGGGCGAGCGCGACCGAGTCGCTCGGCCGGGCGGAGACCCGGATGTCGCCGTCGAACACGAGCTCGGCGAAGAACGTGCCTTCCTTGAGGTCGGTGATGACGACCTGCTCGAGCTCGCGGCCCAGCGCTCCGATGACCTCTTTCAGCAGGTCATGGGTGAGCGGACGGGCCGGACGGACCCCCTGTTGCTCCAACGCGATGGCGGTCGCTTCGACCGAGCCGATCCAGATCGGCAGGTACCGTTCGCCCTCGGTCTCCCGCAGCAGCAAGATCGGCTGATTCGCGGGCAGCTCGACCCGCACACCGACGACGCGCATTTCGCTCATCGGGCTTCGCCTCCCTCTCGTGCACACGGGCTTCAGCGCTGGAACCGCCTCGCGCCGTTCACTCCCGACGCTACCCGTCATCCGTGCGCTGTGCTCGCTGTCGGACACTCTCGGCTCGCCTACCGCAAACCGTTGTTCTCACGGTACGGCATGAGGTGCCGAACATTCAGTCATTGACATGGGACCGCAAAGAGGATCTCACCGTCCCGTTACGGCTCAACAACCCGTGGCGCCACGGATTCCCGCCTTCACGAGGAGCGTGTGCAGGGTCACGGACAGTGCCGCGAGCTCTCGCACCACTTCGTCGGCCCTCGCCTTGGCTTCCGGATCACGATGCCGGTACACCGGGGTCACGATCTGCTCCAGCAACCCGACCTCGCGGTCGGCCGCGGCGCGGAAGGCACGCAGGTGTCTCGGCTCGATACCGAATTCGGTCATCGCCTTCACCGTCCGCGCGACGAGCACCGCGTCCGGGTCGAAGAACCCCGCGGGGCCGGACCGGACCAGGCCGTACTGCTGCAGCTCGGCGAGTGCGGCGGCGTCGATGCCGGCCTGCTCAAGGAGCTCCTCCTGGGTCAGGCGCAGCTCCTTGCCGCCGGCGAAGTCCTCCGCCACCGGCAGGCCGACGTTCTCCGCCGCCGCGTCGATCGGCACCAGCCGGCGCGGCGGGCGGGGCAGGTCCGCGACGGGCCCGGCACCCGAGTCCGCCGCGTCCAGCTGCTCCTTGATGACCTTCAACGGCAGGTAGTGATCCCGCTGGGCGGCCAGGACGAACCGCAGTCGCTCCACGTCCGCCGCGACGAACTGCCGGTACCCCGAAGCCGTCCGGCCCGGTTGGACCAGGCCTTCCGCTTCGAGGAACCGGATCTTGGAGATGGTGACGTCGGGAAAGTCCTGGCGCAGCTGCGCCAGGACGGCCCCGATGCTCAGTCCGTGACTCTGTGGCCGCCCGGCCGCCGTCACTGCGCCCCCTGGCCCCCGTGCCCCGGGCCGGTCAGGAAGACCAGGCGGAACTTCCCGATCTGCACCTCGTCGCCGCCCGCGAGGACGGCCTGGTCGACCGGCTCGCGGTTGACGTAGGTGCCGTTGAGGCTGCCGACGTCGATGACGACGAACTCGCCGCCCTCACGCCGGAACTCGGCGTGCCGGCGGGAGACCGTGACGTCGTCCAGGAAGATGTCGCTGTCCGGGTGGCGCCCGGCGCTGGTCGTGTCGCGGTCGAGCAGGAACCGCGAACCCGCGTTCGGGCCGCGCTTCACGACCAGCAGCGCCGAACCCGCGGGCAGGGCGTCGACGCCCTGGACGGGCGCCTCCGCGGCCGGGGCGGACTCGTGGCCTTCGGCTTCGGCCAGGAAGTCGGCCCGGAAGACAGAGGTCCGCTCCGGAGACTGCTCCGGGGGAACGCCACCGGGCCCGTCGTTCGTGCTCACCTGAGCTCTCCTCCACACATGCTGTGTTGCCTAGTACTCAAGAACGTGTAGCTGCCAACGTACCGTGCCTGATCGATTCTCCGAGCCCCGGCTCCCCGAACCGGCGCAGTGCCGGGCCGGGCGGCCGCCGGCGGAGCTCAGCCCTTGGTCAGGGCGTCGTACGCCTCGGCTTCCAGCAGGGCTTCGAGCCCCGCCGGGTCGTCGAGCCGGATCTCGATCAGCCAGCCCTCGCCGTAGGGGTCGCTGTTGATCAGCTCCGGCGATTCGGCGACGGCGTCGTTGATCGCGACGACCTCGCCGTCGACCGGCGCGAACAGCTCGGACACGCTCTTCGTCGACTCGACCTCGCCGAAGACGTCGCCCGCGCTCACCTGGCGGCCGACCTCCGGCAGGTCGACGAACACGACGTCGCCGAGCTGGTCCTGCGCGTACTCGGTGATGCCGATGCGGACGAGGGTGTCCTCGCCGCGGGTGGCGACCCACTCGTGTTCCTCGGTGTAGCGAAGCTCTTCAGGAGCGGACACCGCCGGTCCCCTTTCATGCCCTCACTGGCGAAAACGTGCTGGGCGAAGTCTTACACCCACACGGCGCAGCGCCGGGTCCGGCCCGCGGAAAAACGTCGCGCTCAGTTGTCGCCGGCGCCGCGCAGGGCGTTGCGCGCCTGCACGACGTAGAGCACGCCGGACCAGACGTAGAGGACCCCGCCCCAGATGGTGAAGGCGTAGCCGATCGGCCGGGCGACCGCGGCGACGTCCGAGCCACCCTGCGCGAGCAGCAGGAACGGGAAGGCGTACATCAGCACGAAGGTCGCGCCCTTGCCGAGGTAGGTCACCTCCGGCGGGGCGAAGCCACCGCGGCGCAGGGCCAGCACGCACACGCCGAGGACGGCCTCGCGCAGCACCAGCGGCACCACGACCCACCAGGGGACGATGTCGCGGACCAGGAACGCGATGAGCGTCGCGAGGATGTAGAGCCGGTCGGCCGCCGGGTCGAGCAGCTGGCCCAGCCGGGACATCTGGTTGAGCCAGCGGGCCAGCTTGCCGTCGAGCCAGTCGGTCAGCGCGCTGAACACCAGCAGCGCGAGCGCCCAGCCGTCCTCCTCCGGCCCCAGCAGCAGCCACAGGAACACCGGCACGCCGGCCAGCCGCAGCAGCGACAGCATGTTGGGGACGTTGAAGGCCTGCCTCAGCAGGGACGGCTCGGCGGCGCTCGCCTGAGCGGCGGGTTCGGGTGCGGCTGTGCTCACCCGGCCAGCGTAGTCAGCACGCGCGGCGGCGGCTCCAGCCGCGCCGCTGCAGTTCGGCGCTGCTCAGCGCCTCGGGGCGGCCGCGGAGGTCGGTGCCCATCCAGCGGGCGCGGCCGGGGCGCGCCTCCAGGACGTAGGGACGTCCGCAGCACCAGACCACGCTGCTGGGGACGGTCGGGGGGCCGGCGGTTTCGGTGCTGGTGTCGGTGCTGGCGTGGGGGCTGGTCACAGCGTCGGCGTTCATCGCTCTCACGGGCTCGGGGCGGTTGTCGGGGACGGGAAGCTCGTCGGCCTCCACCGAGATCTTCGGCTCCCGGGGCCGGGATGTTAACCGGCACGGCCGGAATTAGACCGATCGATTCTTGATGGCAGCGTGAGGTTTCGGAGCGTGAACGGAATGTTAATTGTCCATTGTGGACGATGATTCGGTGGCCACCGGGCCGGGCCGCTACCCGGCTGGAGTAATCTGCCGCACACCTGTGGGCGAGCCGGTCCACGGGGCCCCGGCCAGGATGACCGGGTCAGCCTGACCGGGGAGGAACGATCGCGGTGCCCCACCCGACCACCACGAGGACGTGGCGGCCGTTGCTCGCCGCCTGCCTCGCCGTGCCCGCGCTCGCGGCCTGCTCCGGCGAGCCGGCCGCCCAGGCACCGCCGTCCTCGTCTTCCCCGGCGGCCACCACCTCCGCGCCGGCGTCGCCCACCGGCACGCCGCCCCCACCGCCCGCCGACGGCAGCTCCCCGGCGCCCCCGCCGGCGCCGAAGCCGTCCGGCGCGCCGCCGTCGGTCCCGGGGTCGTGCGGCACCGTGACCGCCGCCAGCGGGCTGACGCTCTACGTGTTCGACAGCGGCTCGGCCGGCGTCAGCTGCGTCGCGGCGACGAAGCTCGTCGGCGACTTCCACCGCACGATCGCCGGGCGCCAGGGCGCCGGCTCGAACGACGCGGTGAACGAGACCGTCGACGGCTGGCTGTGCACGTCCGGACCGCCCGCCGCCCAGGGCGGCACCACCTGCACGAAGGGCGAGCAGACGGTCTTCGCCGCCGTCGTGCCGTCCGAGTGACCTCTCCCGATCCGTTTCCGCTCCTGAAGGGCCCATGAAGACACTCGCCTACCCCCTGCTGCTCGTCGCCGCCTCCGCCGTGCTGGCCGGCTGCGGCGGAGACCCGGCGCCCGCGGCGCCGTCCGCGGCTGCCCCCGCGCCCGTCCCCGCCGAGGCCGCGGCGGCCGGGTCGACGGCGCCGGGCGTGCCGTGCGGCGACGTCACCGGCACGGGCGGCGCGAAGACGGCGGTCGTCGCGCACGGCCAGGTCGACTGCGCCGCGGCGACGAAGCTGCTGAAGGACTACTTCGCGAAGCTGACCCCGGCCGACGCGGCCTCCGCCGACGGCCCGGGCCCGATCGTCCTCGACGAGTGGACGTGCGGCAGCGGCCCGAACGACCCGGTGACGGCCTGCTCGACGGAGGACGGCCGCCAGGTCGAGGGCACCCGCGCCTGAGCTGGTCCCGAGCGCCCCAATGTGGCCTTCGGTGCGTTCAACGCACCCAAGGCGGCCTTCGGTGCGTTGAACGCAACCAAGACGATGTCCTATTTGGTTACATAGTTGTGACCGAGAAGGCCGGACCACCTACCTGTCCCACACATGGGACAGGTAGGGATAAGACTTGAGCTGGGGAAACGTCGAGTTGGGGGGATGGGGCAGGGTACACCGAACCCTGACCCAACCCCCAAACGCCACGC
>NZ_JBFBBQ010000145.1:0-14292 GCF_040682775.1 Amycolatopsis sp. NPDC051106
GACTCATTCCTGGCGCCGGACGCCAGGAATGAGTCATTCACTGCGTTCCCACGAGCCGCCGCCGAGCACGGGCCCGAGCACCCGTCGAGCCGCCGCCGAGCCGTCGGCGAGCACCGGCCGAGCCGCTGGCGGCCGACCCGCGACCCGCGAGCGACCCCGCGAGTCGCCGCCGAGCACCCTCGAGCGACCCCACGAGTACCCGGCGAGCCGCCGGCGAGCGACCCGACCGAAACCCTCCGCCGCGGCTCAGGCCGGTGCCGCCACCCCGAACTCCACCTCCGCGGTCCGCACCGTCCCTGCCGTCCGGCCCGGCGCCGTGTGGAACTGCCAGTACAGGTTCGTGTGCGCGATGACCGCTCCCGGCTCCGGCGCCCCGTACGCCGACAAGTCCTCCGTCGTGTGCGCGTCGGACACCAGTGTCGCGTCGTAGCCGCGGGTGATCGCGCCGTGGAGGGTGGCGCGGATGCACGCGTCCGTCTGGGCTCCCGCCACCACCAGCCTGCCGATGCCACGCGCCGACAGCACCGCCTCCAGGTCGGTGTCCTCGAACGAATCGCCGTAAATCTTGTGCACCAACGGTTCCGTCTCCCGCCGCACCAGCTCCGGGACGTACTCCCACACCTCGCTCCCGCGAGGGAACTCCTCACTCGTGTGCTGGACCCACACCACGTCGACCCCGTTCGACCGCGCCTTCTCCACCAAGGCGACGATGTTCGCGAGGACGGCCGCGCGGTCGTGGGCCCCGTTCATCACGCCGTTCTGCACGTCGACGATCAACAGGGCGGTGTTCGGGCGATCGGGCAAAGTCGTCATGCCGCACACCTTAAACGCGGGCACCGACAGTTTCCGCGACGTAGCATGATCCGCCATGGACTACGGGATGCTGCTGCTCGGGGTCGTCCTGCTCGTGGTGGTCGTCGGCCTGGGCTCGTCGGCCACCGAACGCAGGCTCACCCGCCGGCTCGAGCGGATGGAACGGAAGCTGGACGCCATCGTCGCGCAGCTCGGCGTCACCGTCGAGGAACCGGGGCTCGCCGAGGTGACCGCGCTGCTGCGCGAGGGCAAGAAGATCCAGGCGATCAAGGCCTACCGCGAGAACACGGGTGCGGATCTCAAGGAAGCGCGCGACGCCGTGGAGCGGCTCGCTTAGGGCGCCCCGCCGACGTGCTTCGCCGACACCGCTTCCCAGACGGAGTCGAAGTTCTCGTAGCGGTCGCCGGCGGGCAGGCCGCCGAGCGACCCCAGCACGGAGTCGCCGCCGCCGGCCGCGGCGGCGCGCCGCAGGAGCTCCTCGCGGCCGCACGGGTAGTCGGTCTCGGCCAGGTGCTGTTCGAGGCTGGAACGGTCCGGTGCAGGCATGATCCCCGCGTACCCGCCGCGGACGGCCCGAAAACTCAGCCCACGACGATCGTGTGGTCCCCGCGGGGCACGAGCTCCCCGATCACCGGGTGACCCGGCAGTTCCCCGGCGACCAGCAGCCCGCCGGACGTCTGCGCGTCGGCCAGCAGCAGCGCCTCGTCCTCCGGGATCCGGGACAGGTCGACGTGCGGGCGCACCCAGTCGAGGTTGCGGCGGGTGCCGCCGCTGACGTACCCGTCACGCAACGCCTCACGCGCGCCTTCGACGTAGGGCACGGCCGCCGGGTCGAGCCGCGCGGTGACCCCGCTCGCCCTGGCCAGCTTGTGCAGGTGGCCCAGCAGCCCGAAGCCGGTGACGTCGGTGGCGCAGACGGCCCCCGCTTCGAGCGCGGCGCGCGCGGCCGCGTCGTTCAGCGTCGTCATGATGTCGATCGCCTGCTCGAACCGTTCGCCGGTGGCCTTGTGCCGCGAGTTCAGCACGCCGATGCCGAGCGGCTTGGTCAGCGTCAGCGGCACGCCCGCGCGCCCGGCGTCGTTGCGCAGCAGCCGCGAAGGATCCGCGACGCCGGTGACGGCCAGCCCGTACTTCGGCTCCGGGTCGTCGATGCTGTGCCCGCCGGCCAGGTGGCAGCCAGCCTTCCCGCAGACGTCGAGGCCGCCGCGCAGCACCTCGCCCGCCAGCTCGAAGGGCAGCGTCTCCCGCGGCCAGCCGAGCAGGTTGACCGCCACCACCGGCGTGCCGCCCATGGCGTAGACGTCGGACAGCGCGTTGGCCGCGGCGATCCGCCCCCAGTCGTAGGCGTCGTCGACGACCGGGGTGAAGAAGTCGGTGGTCGCGATCAGCGCGATGGACCCGGAGATCCGGACGGCGGCCGCGTCGTCCCCGGTGTCGAGGCCGACGAGGAGCTCGCCGGCCGGATTGGTGGGGGAGCTGCCGGTGAGGCCGCGGACGGCCTCTTCCAGCTCGCCGGGCGGGATCTTGCACGCACAGCCGCCACCGTGCGCGTACTGCGTCAGTCGAAGCGCCACCGGTTCATCGTGCCCGCCGGCCGGGAACTTGGCAGGATGGCGGGCATGGTGCAGGGAGGCGTATCCGGCCTGGTGACCGGCACGGTCTTCAAAACCGTTGAGCGGCAGGTCCTGCCGCTGGCGGGTTCGATTCCCGTCCGCCTCCGCCATGCCTGACCCCCGCCGCGCGATCCCGCGGACCGACGCGCTGCTGGCCGAGCCCCGGATCGCCAAGTTCGCCGAGACGCTCGGCCGGGACCTGGTGAAGGCGGCGATCCAGGCCGCCCAGCAAGCCGCGCGGGCCGGCGAGATCGCCCCGGGCGACGTCGTCGACGGCGTGCTCGCGCGGCTCCCGGCGAGCGCGGCGTCGCTGCGGCCGGTCATCAACGCGACCGGCGTCGTCGTGCACACCAACCTCGGCCGGGCGCCGCTGTCCGCGGCCGCCCTGGACGCCCTGGTAGCAGCCGGCGGCGCCACCGACGTCGAGTTCGACCTCGCGACCGGAGAGCGGGCCCGGCGCGGGCGGGGAGCGCTGGCGGCGCTGGCCGCCGCCGTCCCGGCCGCCGGCGCCGTGCACGTCGTCAACAACAACGCGGCCGCCCTGCTGCTCTGCGCGCTCGCGCTGGCCCCGGGACGGGAGATCGTCGTCAGCCGGGGCGAGCTGGTCGAGATCGGGGACGGCTTCCGCATCCCCGACCTCCTGGCGTCGACCGGCGCCCGGCTGCGCGAGGTCGGCACCACGAACCGGACTTCGGTCCGCGACTACGCCGACGCCGTCGGCCCGGACACCGGGTTCGTGCTCAAGGTGCACCCGTCGAACTACCGCGTCGCCGGCTTCACCTCGGAGGCGGCGCTCAGCGAGCTGGCCGGCCTCGGCATGCCCGTGGTCGCCGACATCGGCTCCGGCCTGCTGGCCCCGCACCCGCTCCTGCCGGACGAACCGGACGCCACGAGCGCGCTGCGGGCGGGCGCCACGGTCGTCACGGCCAGCGGCGACAAGCTGCTCGGCGGCCCGCAGGCCGGCCTCCTCCTGGGTGACGCCGACGTCGTCGAACGGCTTCGGCGGCACCCGGCCGCGCGGGCGCTGCGCGTCGACAAGCTCACGCTCGCCGCGCTAGAAGCGACGCTCCGCGGACCTCGGCCGCCGGTGCGAGCGGCCCTCGACGCGTCCGTCGCGAGCCTCCGAGAGCGAGCGGAGAACCTGGTCCGAGCGCTGGAAGGCGTGGACGCCCGGGTGGTTTCGTGTGTCGCCGCCGTCGGCGGTGGGGGAGCGCCGGGCGTCGAGCTGCCCAGCGTCGCGGTGAGCCTGCCCGCCCGGTACGCCGCCGCGCTGCGGACGGGCGAGCCCGCGGTCGTCGGCCGGGTCGAGCGGGACCGGTGCCTGCTCGACCTGCGGACCGTGCGCCCGGAAGAGGACGCGAAGCTCCGGGAGGCCGTGCGCCGATGCGGGTGATCGTCACCGCCGGGCACGTCGACCACGGGAAGTCGACCCTCGTGCGCCGGCTGACCGGGATGGAACCGGACCGGTGGGCCGAGGAACGCCGTCGCGGGCTCACCATCGACCTCGGCTTCGCCTGGACGCGGATCGGCGCCGAGGACGTCGCGTTCGTGGACGTGCCGGGCCACGAACGGTTCGTGCCGAACATGCTGGCGGGCGCCGGGCCCGCGCCGGCGGTGCTGTTCGTGGTCGCGGCCGACGAGGGCTGGATGCCGCAGTCGGCCGAGCACCTCGCCGCGCTCGACGCGTTCGGCGTCGACCGCGGGCTGCTGGTCGTCACCAAAGCAGACCGGGCCGACCCAGCGTCCGCGACCGAGGCCGCACTGGCCGAGATCGGCCGGACGTCGCTGGGCGCGGTGCCGAACGTCGCCGTCAGCGGGACCACCGGCGCGGGCTTCGACGCACTGCGCGCGGCGATCGCCACCCTGGCCGGAACGCTGCCGACGCCTGATCCGAGCGCCGACGTCCGGTTGTGGATCGACCGGGCGTTCACCGTTTCGGGCGCCGGCACGGTCGTCACCGGCACCCTCGCCGCGGGGACGATCGCCGTCGGCGACGAGCTGCTGCTCGGCGACGCGCGGGTGAAGGTCCGCGGCCTGCAGGCCCTCGGCGAACCGCACGACCGGGTGACGGCCGTGGCCCGGGTGGCGGTGAACCTGCGCGGCACCGCGCGCGCCGGCGTCGGACGCGGCGACGTCCTGCTCACGCCGGGCCGGTGGCACGCGACGGCCGAGTTCGACGTCCGGCTGCGTGGCGTGGACGCCGCGGACGTCCACCGGAACCTGGTGCTGCACTTCGGCACGGCGGCGGTGCCGGTGCGCGTCCGTCCACTGGGGACGGACACCGCGCGGCTCACGACGGCGTCCGCCTTGCCGCTGCGCGTGGGCGATCGCGGGCTACTGCGCGACCCGGGCGAGCACCGGATCGCCGCCGGGTTCGACGTGCTCGACGTCCGGCCGCCGTCGTTGGCTCGTCGGGGTGCGGCGCGGGCCCGGGGCGACGAACTGGCTTCCCCCGACCTCGCCGCGGCCTACCTGCGCCGCGTCGGTTTCGTCCGGGCCGCGGACTTCGCGGCGATGGGCCTGCCCCAGACGGGCGACCCGGTCGGCGACTGGCGTGTGGACCCGGCCCGGTTCGCCGCGCTGCGTGCGGAGGCCGCGGCGATCGTGCGCGGCTGGGACGCGGTGGCGGCGGGAGTGCCGGTGGAGGCACTGCGGCAGCGGCTCGGCCTGCCCGCACCGGAACTGGTCGGCCCGCTGCTGGCGGGCACCGGCTTCGAGGTGGCGGGCGGGCTCGTCCGGCGGCCCGGCGCGGGGCTCGCCCCGGCCGTCGAGAAGGCCCTGGAAACGGTGGCGAAGCGGCTCGCCGAGCACCCGTTCCGCGCCCCGGAGGCGGACGAGCTGCGGGCGCTCGGCCTCGGCCGCCGCGAGCTGGCGGCGGCCGTCCGCCTCGGCCGGCTGACGGCGGTGGCGGAGGGAGTGGTGCTCGGGCCCGACGTCGAAGAGCGTGCGATCACGGAGCTTCGCTCGCTTCCCCAGCCGTTCACGGTTTCGGAGGCCCGGCGGGCCCTGGACAGCACCCGCCGGGTGATGATCCCGCTGCTGGAACGCCTCGACGCGGCGGGCCTGACCGAACCCTTGGGCGACGGGACCCGCCGCACGGTGGGCTGAAACGTCTTGAATGAGTCATTCAAGACCTCCGAAGACCTGAATGACTCATTCAAGACATTTGGCCGGGGCGGCTGCGGATAGGAGCCGCCGGACGAGTGGTTAGACCTGCGAACCCCGGGTATCGCTACTACCGTGCCCAGCATGAGCGCGCGGCAGCGGATCGAAGGCTGGCTCGGCGGCTGGCCGGTGTACCGGCAGCTGACCGGTCCGGACCGGACAGCGCGCGCCGCGGCGGCCAAATCGGATGGTTCGGAAAAATGGCACGCCCGCACCGAAGACGCCGACAAGGTCGTCCGCTCCATCTGCCCGTACTGCGCCGTCGGCTGTGGCCAGAAGGTCTACGTCAAGGACGGCCGCGTCACGCAGATCGAGGGTGACCCGGACTCGCCCATCTCCCGCGGCCGGCTCTGCCCGAAGGGCTCGGCCAGCAAGCAGCTCGTGACCAGCCCGAGCCGCGTCACCGAAGTCCTCTACCGCCGCCCGTACGGCACCGAGTGGGAACCCCTGTCCCTCGACCAGGCGATGGACATGATCGCCGACCGGGTCCTCAAGACCCGTGACGAGACGTGGCAGGACGTCGACGACCAGGGTCGCAAGCTCAACCGCACGCTCGGCTTCGCCAGCCTGGGCGGCGCGACGCTGGACAACGAAGAGAACTACCTGATGAAGAAGCTGTACACCGCGCTCGGCGCGATCCAGATCGAAAACCAGGCCCGTATTTGACACTCCGCCACGGTTCCCGGTCTGGGGACCTCCTTCGGTCGTGGAGGCGCCACGACGTTCCAGCAAGACCTCGCCAACGCCGACTGCATCGTCATCCAGGGCTCGAACATGGCCGAGTGTCACCCGGTCGGGTTCCAGTGGGTGATGGAGGCGAAGGCCCGTGGCGCCAAGATCATCCACGTCGACCCGCGGTTCACCCGCACCAGCGCGGTCTCGCACGTCCACGCGGCATTGCGCGCCGGCACGGACATCGCGTTCCTCGGCGGCCTGATCAACCACGTCCTGTCGGAGGGGAAGGACTTCCGGGAGTACGTGCTGGCCTACACGAACGCGGCCGCGATCCTGCGTGAGGACTTCGAAGACACCGAAGACCTCGACGGCGTCTTCTCGGGCTACGACCCCGAGCGGCGCCAGTACGACATGACGACGTGGGAGTACGAAGGCGCGCCGACGGTGCCCGCGTCCGGGTCCACCGACCCGGAGCAGCCGGGCGAGCCGGGTTCGGAGAGCCAGCACGGCGGCGAGGGTCACCAGAGCACGGCCCGGGCGGACACCTACGGCAGTGGCGGCGCGGCGGTCGGCGCCAAGCCCAAGACCGACGAGACGCTGCAGCACCCGCGCTGCGTCTACCAGGTGCTCAAGCGGCACTTCGCGCGCTACACGCCCGAACTGGTCGCCGACGTCTGCGGCCTGCCCGTGGAGCAGTTCCGGGAGATCGCCGAGGCGATCACCGCGAACTCCGGCCGTGACCGCACGACGGCGTGGGTGTACTCCGTCGGCTGGACGCACCACACGGTCGGCGCGCAGTACATCCGCACGGCGTCGATCCTGCAGACCCTGCTGGGCAACATCGGCCGGCCCGGCGGCGGCATCCTCGCGCTGCGCGGCCACGCCAGCATCCAGGGGTCCACCGACATCCCGACGTTGTTCAACCTGCTGCCCGGCTACATCCCGATGCCGCACGCGCACCAGCACCAGAGCCTCGACGAGTTCGTCGAAGCGGACGCGGGCAAGACCGGCTTCTGGGGCAACATGCGCTCCTACACCGTGAGCCTGCTCAAGTCGTACTGGGGCGAGTCGGCCCAGCCGCACAACGACTTCCGGTTCGACTACCTGCCGCGGCTGACCGGCGACCACGGCACGTACGCGACCGTGCAGAAGCAGATCGAGGGGGAGTGCAAGGGCTACTTCCTGGTGGGGGAGAACCCGGCGGTCGGCTCGGCCAACGGCAAGTTCCAGCGCCTCGGCCTGGCCAACCTCGACTGGCTCGTCGTCCGGGACCTGCAAATGATCGAGAGCGCGACCTTCTGGAAGGACGGCCCGGAGATCGAGACCGGCGAGCTCAAGTCCGACGAGATCGGGACCGAGGTCTTCTTCCTGCCCGCCGCCGCGCACACCGAGAAGGACGGCAGCTTCACCAACACCCAGCGCCTGCTGCAGTGGCACCACAAAGCCGTCGAACCACCCGGTGACGCCCGCAGCGACCTGTGGTTCTACTACCACCTGGGCCGGATCATCCGGGAGCGGATCGGTGACGACCCGCGCGACGCGCCGATCCGCGACCTCACCTGGAGCTACCCGGTCGAAGGTTCGACCGACGACCCGAGCGCCGAGTCCGTGCTCACCGAGATCAACGGCCACGGCCCGGACGGGCCGCTCTCGGCCTACACGCAGCTGAAGGACGACGGCTCGACCGCGTGCGGCTGCTGGATCTACTGCGGCGTGCGCGCGGACGGGAAGAACCAGGCCGCGAACCGGCAGCCGGGCAGCGAACAGGACTGGGTCGCCCAGGGCTGGGCCTGGGCGTGGCCGGCGAACCGGCGGATCCTCTACAACCGCGCGTCGGCGGACCCGGACGGGAAGCCGTGGAGCGAGCGGAAGAAGCTGCTCAGCTGGGACGCCGAAGAGGGCAAGTGGGTCGGCCCGGACGTTCCCGACTTCGAGCCGACCAAGGCGCCCGACTACGAGCCGCCCGAAGGCGCCAAGGCACAGGAGGCGCTCGGCGGACGGGACCCGTTCATCATGCAGACCGACGGCAAGGCGTGGCTCTACGTCCCGGCCGGCCTGGCCGACGGCCCGCTGCCCACGCACTACGAGCCGTTCGAAAGCCCGGTGGACAACGCGCTCTACAGCCAGCAGGAATCGCCGACGCGCCAGACGCTGGAAAGCCCGTCGAACCCGTACAACCCGTCGCGGAGCGCGGTCTACCCCTACGTCTTCACGACCTACCGGCTCACCGAGCACCACACCGCGGGCGGCATGAGCCGGACGCTGCCGTACCTGTCGGAGCTGCAGCCGGAGTTCTTCTGCGAGGTCTCGCCGGCGCTGGCGGCCGAGCGCGGCCTCGAGAACGGCGGCTGGGCGACGATCATCTCCGCGCGGACGGCGATCGAGGCCCGCGTCCTCGTCACCGACCGCGTGAAGCCGCTGAAGGTCCGCGGCCGGACGATCCACCAGGTCGGCCTGCCCTACCACTGGGGCCCGAACGGCCTGTCCCGCGGCGACGCCGCCAACGACCTGCTGTCGATCGTGATGGACCCGAACGTGCACATCCAGGAGTCCAAGGCGGCCACCTGTGACATCCGGCCGGGACGGCGCCCGCGCGGCGCCGCGCTGCCGGAGTTCGTGGCCGAGTACCGGAGGCGAGCCGATGGCTGAGTACGGCACCCAGCCCCGGATGGGGTTCTTCACCGACACGTCCGTGTGCATCGGCTGCAAGGCCTGCGAAGTGGCCTGCAAGGAGTGGAACGGCGTGCCCGAATCGGGCGGGCTGGACCTGCTCGGCATGTCCTACGACAACACCGGCGCGCTGGGCTCGAACACCTGGCGGCATGTCGCCTTCGTCGAACAACCCAAGGCATCCACAGTGGATCTCGGGATGCCGGACGTCGGCGCGCCGGGGCAGGACGACCCGGGCGTGCGCTGGCTGATGTCGAGCGACGTCTGCAAGCACTGCACGCACGCCGCGTGCCTCGACGTCTGCCCGACCGGCTCGCTGTTCCGCACCGAGTTCGGCACCGTCGTCGTGCAGCAGGACATCTGCAACGGCTGCGGCTACTGCGTCCCGGCCTGCCCCTACGGCGTCATCGAAAAGCGCGAGTCGGACGGCCGCGCGTTCAAGTGCACCCTCTGCTACGACCGGCTCGGCGCGGGCCTGGAACCCGCCTGCGCCAAGGCGTGCCCGACCGACTCCATCCAGTTCGGCGAGCTGGACGAGCTGCGGGAACGCGCCGACGAGCGGGTGCGGACGCTGCACGACTCCGGCGTGCCCGAGGCCCGGCTCTACGGCCGCGACCCGGACGACGGCGTCGGCGGGGACGGCGCGTTCTTCCTGCTGCTGGACGAACCCGAGGTCTACGGCCTGCCGCCGGACCCGGTCGTCACCACGCGGGACCTGCCCGCGATGTGGAAGCGGGCGGCGGTGACGGCGGCCGGCGTGGCCGTGGCGGTCGCGGCGTCGTTCCTGGGACGGCGCCGGTGAGCCCGCGCCGCGAGCGGGCGATGGTCGAGCCCGCCGAGTTCAAGTCCTACTACGGCCGGCCGATCCTCAAGGAGCCGGCCTGGAAGCAGCCGGACGTGCCGCTGTACCTGTTCCTCGGCGGCGCGGCGGGCGCGTCGGCGACGCTGGCGGCGCTCGCCGACGTCACCGGGCGGCCGGCCCTGGCCCGCGTGGGCCGGCTCGTCGCCTCCGGCGGGTCGCTCGCGAGCGTCGTGGCGCTGATCCACGACCTCGGGAAGCCGACGCGGTTCCTGCACATGCTGCGGGTGCTGAAGCCGACGTCCCCGCTGTCGGTGGGATCGTGGATCCTGTCGCCGTTCTCGGGGTTGGCCGCGGTGTCCGCCGCGGCCGAGCTGACCGGTCTGCTGCCGG
This sequence comes from Amycolatopsis sp. NPDC051106, assembly GCF_040682775.1. Taxonomy (NCBI): domain Bacteria; kingdom Bacillati; phylum Actinomycetota; class Actinomycetes; order Pseudonocardiales; family Pseudonocardiaceae; genus Amycolatopsis; species Amycolatopsis sp. NPDC051106. Next base: position 10,129 of record NZ_JBFBBQ010000145.1, read on the forward strand.
GCATCGGGCGGCTGGCGGGCGTGGGCGCGGGGGTGCTCGGCCCGGCGATGTGCACGTACACGGCGGTGCTGCTGGCGGACACGGCGACACCGTCGTGGCACGAGGCCCACGGAACGCTCCCGGTGCTGTTCGCGGGCAGCGCGCTGACGAGCGGTGCGGGTGCGGCCCTGCTGGCGGTGCCCGTGAGCGAGGCCGGCCCGGCGGTCCGGGCGGGGCTGGCCGGGGCGGTCGCGGAACTGCTGGCCGAGCACCACCTGGAGACCGGGCTGGGCCTGGTGTCGGAGCCGTACCGGACGGGCCGCGCGGGCAAGCTGCTGAAGGCGGCGAAGGCGCTGACGGCGGCCGGGGCGGGGCTTTCCCTGCTGGCGCGGCGGAACCGGGCGGCGGGGGTGCTGGCCGGAGCGGCTTACCTGACGTCGGGCCTGTGCACGCGCTTCGGCGTCTACGCCGCAGGCGTGGAATCCACAAAGGACCCGAAGTACGTGGTGGTTCCGCAGCGGGAACGGATCGAGCGCGAGGGACGCTGAAGACACGAAGCCGCCGCACCCCGGAAACCCGGAGTGCGGCGGCGAAGGACGTGGTCAGTCCTTGTTCGTGACGCCCTTGATGGCGTCCTTGACCTTCTCGCCCGCCTGCTTCAGCGAGCCCTTGGCCTGGTCGGACTTGCCTTCGGCCTGCCACTGCTCGTTGCCCGTGGCGTCGCCGACAGCTTCCTTCGCGCGGCCCTTGAGCTCTTCACCCTTGTTCTCGATCTTGTCGTTCACGGCGTGCACCTTTCGTTGCGGCGACATTTCCGGATCGGCCAGTCGCCAAAAGGGCCTTGACTCAGAAGTACCCACTCGTCCGCCGCATACACATCACAGCCGAACGAGAGCCGTGAACGCGGTCACGCCCACGAGGAGGCACTCCGGGGACGGCGAGCAGCCAGCGGACCAGCGCATCCGGCTCAGCGGGCCGGCAGGTGGCCGCCCATCCGCTCGATCCGCTTGATGGCCGGCTCCGCGAGGATGCCGTGGACCAGCACCGACACGGCGACGGCGAGCGCGCCGACCCGCCAGAGCACGTCCTGGTGCTCCACCGGCAGCCGGTTGATCGCGTAGGCGAGGTAGTAGAGCGTGCCGATGCCGCGGACGCCGAAGAACGCGATGGCCAGCGTCGCGGGCCGCCCGGCCGAGGACCCGAGCAGCGACACCCAGCCGACCACGGGCCGCACCACCAGGACCGCGACCACGGCGATCACCACTTCGAGGGGCCGGAGGCCGAGCAGCAGCCCGTCGCCGATGGCCAGCCCCAGTCCGAGCAGGGCGAGCGGCACGAAGAGCCGTTCGAGCTGGTGGCCGAAGGCGTGCAGGACGCCGTGGTAGTCGTGCTCGCGCTCCAGCTTGCGGACGCAGACCGCGGCGGTGAACACGGCGACGAAGCCGTTGCCGTGGGCCAGCTCCGCCAGCGCGTACGGCAGGAAGGCCAGGGCGAGCAGGACCAGGCCGTCGCCGTACTCGGCGAGCCGCAGGCGATCCGACGACGTCCGGAAGATCGCCCAGCCGAGCCCGCGCCCGGCGACCAGGCCGAGCACCGCGCCGGTCGCGACGGGCAGCAGCAGGTCCACGAGCACCCAGGAGAGGTCGAGGTTCGGCCTGCTGCCCGCCATCGCCAGGCCGAGCAGGACGAACGGCATGGCCAGCCCGTCGTTGAGGCCCGCCTCGGTGGTCAGCGTGAAGCGGATTTCGTTGTTCCGGGCCAGGTCCGGCTCGACGTCGGGGTGCGGCACGCCGATGTCGCCCGCCAGCACCGGGTCGGTCGGCGCCAGCGCCGCGGCCAGCAGCAGTGCCACGCCCGGCGCCAAGGCAAGCCACCAGTACCCCAGCGCGGCGATCGCGAGGATCGACAGCGGCATGGTCAGCGCGAGCAGCCGCCAGGTCGAGCCCCAGCGTTTCAGGCCGAACGGGCGGTCGACGGACAGGCCGGCCCCGGCCAGCGCGACGAGGATCCCCACCTGGGTGAAGGACTCGACGCCCTCCAGGTGGGCGGCGGGGTCGCTCCAGCCGTTGCCGTAGGGCGCGGGCAGGGGCAGCACGCCCAGGACGATCCCGGCGATCAGCATCACCAGCGGCACCGAAAACGGCCGGTCGGCCACGAGCTTCGGCACGATCGCCGCGGCCAGGGCGAGCAGGCCGGCCACCCCGAACAGCACGGTCAACGACGACAACGTTCCTCCTGCCCGCTCATGCCGTGTGCCACCCGGGCGGGAGGTCCGTGCGCGGGTCCCGGCCGAGCGTGAGCCGGTTCCGCCGACGCCCCCGCCCGGCCGGATGCGGGTAGCGTGACCGGGAGGTGGCGTCGTGCCCGGGGTTCCCCTGGTACGCGCGGCGAAACCGGTGAGGAGGCGGCGTGACGGCGGCGAACGGGGCCGGGCGGCCCTGCCGGTTCTGCGGCAGCGTGCGCGGCCCGCGGGTCCCGGGCAAGGCCGGGCCGATCTGCGTGGACTGCGTGCGGGCCGGGCTCCGGGTGGTGCGCGACGGCGCCGACCGCGAGACCCCGGGCGGGGACGTGCTGGCGGCGGTGACCTCGCCCTTGGCCGCGGTCTGCGAGTTCTGTGGCCGCCGCGAACGCCGGACGTTCCTCGGCCTGCGGCGCCCGCTGCTGCGCGTCACGTGCGCCCAGCGGGATGCGGTGATCTGCGTCGACTGCCTGGACCACGCCGGTGACGTGCTGAACCTCGCACTGCGCCACTGAGCGCGTTTTCCGAAGGCGGGCTCGGGTAACCGGGCGTCATGACCTCCACCCACTTGACCCGGCCGGTGACCGCCTCGGTCACCGAGACCCTGCGCGTCGCGGCCGAAGTGGCGCTGCCCATGCTCGCGGGCGGGGTGATCAAACGCCGTCCCGCCGCGATGGGGCTGGCCGGCAAGCTGCAGGTCGACCGGCCCGCCGTCAAGCTGCTCACCCGGCTGCGGGACCGCTACGACGGACGCCCGCTGAAGCTGCGCGTACCCGGCCGGTCCGTGGAGCTGGCCCTCTCCGGCGAAGACGTCGGCACGCTGCTGGCCGGCGCGCCGACGCCGTTCAGTCCGTCCACAGTGGAGAAGCGGGCGGCACTGGGGCACTTCCAGCCGCACGGTGTGCTGATTTCGGACGCGCATGACCGCCGTCCGCGACGCCGCTTCACCGAAGCCGTGCTCGAGCCCGGCCGTCCGCTGCACGAGCTCGCGGCGCCGTTCGCCCGCGCGATCGCGGACGAAGCTGCCGTCTTGCTCGCCGAAGCCGGCCAAGAGCTGACCTGGGACACCTTCAACGTCGCGTGGTGGCGGCTGGTGCGCACGATCGTGCTCGGGCCGGGCGCTCGTGACGACGAAACGCTCACCGACCTGCTGGAACGGCTGCGGCTCGACGCGAACTGGGCGTACGTGCACCCGCGGCGCAAGCAACTGCGCGAGCGTTTCCACGCCCGCTTGGCCGAGCACCTCGGCCGGGCCGAGCCGGGCAGCCTGGCGGCGGCGATCGCCGAAGCCGGCGACGACGGCACCGCGGCCGACCAGGTGGCGCACTGGCTGTTCGCGTTCGACGCGGCGGGCATGGTGACGTTCCGGACGCTGGCCCTGCTGGCGACCCACCCGGCGGCGCTGGAGCGAGCCCGGTCGGAGCTGCCGGACGCCGAGCCGGCCGAGCCGCAGCAGCTGGGCTACCTGCGCGCGTGCGTCCTGGACGCGGTCCGCTTGTGGCCGACCACGCCGATGATCCTGCGTGAGACGACGGAAGAGACCTCGTGGGGGCCGGCGGGCACGACGGTGCTGATCTTCACACCGTTCTTCCACCGGGACGCGGAGCTGCCGTACGCCGACCGCTTCGAGCCGGACATCTGGCTCGATGGCCGCGCGGCGGAGAACCCCGCACTGGTGCCGTTCAGCGCCGGCCCGGCGATCTGCCCGGGCCGTGACCTCGTCCAGTTCTGCACGAGCACGCTGCTGGCGAACCTGCTGCGCGAACACGACTTCGAGCAGAAGACGGGCCCGGTGCTGTCCCCGGACCGTCCCCTCCCGGCCACCTTGGACAACTTCCACCTCAAGTTCGCGGTGCGCCCGGCCTGAAGCGCCCCAATGTGGCGTTGGTTGCGTGAGACGCACCCAATGTGGCGTGGGGGGGGGGGGTGGCACGGAGCCCGCACGA
>NZ_JBFBBQ010000146.1:0-14191 GCF_040682775.1 Amycolatopsis sp. NPDC051106
ACCCCCCCGCTCCCCCCTCTCTCCCCCCCCCCCCCACCCCGCGGGCGGCGCGCCCCCCCCCCCCCCCCCCCCGCGGCGGGACCGGCACCGCCCGGTTCGTGCTCAAGAAGATCCTCGAAGCGGTCATCAGCATCGTGCTGGTGGTCGTCCTGTTCTTCTTCCTCTTCCGCATGCTGCCCGGCGACCCGGTCGCCGCCATGACCCGCGACCGCGCCACCAGCCCCCAGCAGATCGCCGAGCTGCGCGCGCAGATGGGCGTCGACAAGCCCGTCTTCGTCCAGTTCGGCCAGTACTTCTGGGACCTGCTGCACGGCGACCTCGGCGAGTCCCGGCTGCTCAACAACGGCCGCCCGGTCGCCGACATGATCGGCGAACGGCTCTGGCCGACCATCCTGCTCGTCGGCAGCGCCACCGTCCTGGCCGTGCTCATCGGCCTGTGGCTGGGCATCCGCGCCGCGTGGCGCCGCGACAGCTTCTTCGACCGCGCCCAGACCGGGATCGCGCTGACCCTCTGGTCGGTCCCGCAGTTCTGGCTCGGCCTGATGCTGCTGGTGGTCACCAACGGCCTGTTCCCCAGCCGGGGCATGCACTCCCCGGACGCCGCGCCCGACGTCCTCTCCCAGACCCTCGACGTCCTGCACCACCTGGTGCTGCCGTGCGTGACGCTGCTGGCGGTGTTCTACGCCCAGTACATGCTGATCATGCGGTCGTCGCTGCTGGGCGAGATGAACGCCGACTACCTCACCACCGCCCGCGCCAAGGGCCTGCGCGACGACCTCGTCCGCAAGCGCCACGCCGTCCCCAACGCCCTGCTGCCGACCACCACGCTGGTGTTCATGCAGTTCGGCCAGGTCGTCGCCGGCGCGGTCACCGTCGAGGCCGTGTTCAGCTGGCCCGGGCTCGGCCAGCTGACCTACGACGCCCTGCACGGCCCCGACCTCCCGGTGCTGCAAGGCGTGTTCACCGTCCTGGCGAGCGCGGTGGTGCTGATGAACCTGTTCGCGGAGCTGCTCTACCGCGTGCTCGACCCGAGGGTGCGTACCTCATGACCACCGCTGAGACACCACGGCAGATCGCCTGGGCCCGCCGGCGCGCGTCGATCACCCGGACCTGGCGCGAGTTCGCCGGGCAACGGGCCGCGCTCGTCGGGCTGATCCTGCTCGCCGCCACCGTCGTCGTCGCGCTGCTGCTGCCGCTGATCAGCGACGAGAGCGGCCTCGACGTCACCAAGGCGACCGGCGAGCCGCTTTCCCCGCCCACCGGCGAGTTCTGGCTCGGCACCGACAACTTCGGCCGGTCCGTGCTGCTGATGACCGTCTGGGGCAGCCGGATCTCCCTGCTCGTCGGGTTCTCCGCCGCGCTGCTGTCGGTCATCATCGGCACGCTCATCGGCATCGCCGCCGCCCACTTCGGCGGCTGGGTGTCGGCCACGCTGCTGCGGTTCACCGACTTCTTCCTGGTCCTGCCGTCGCTGATCCTCGCGATCGCCCTGTCGGCGGTGCTGCCCAAGGGCGTCGGCACGATCATCGTCGCCATCGGCCTCACCGCCTGGCCCAGCACCGCGCGGCTCGTCCGCGCGCAGACCCTGACCATCGAAAGCCGCCCCTACATCGAGCGGTCCCACGCCCTCGGCGGCGGCCACCTGCACGTCATCGGCAAGCACGTCCTGCCCGGCGTCATGCCGCTCGTGCTGGCCAACACCACCCTCGTGGTCGGCAACTCCGTCATCGCCGACGCGACCCTGTCGTTCCTCGGCGTCGGCGACCCCAACTCCGTCACCTGGGGCCTGGTGCTGGAGAGCGCGCTCAACAACGGCGCCATCAGCCGCGGCGCGTGGTGGAACGTGCTCCCGCCGGGCATCGCGATCGTGCTCGTCGTCCTCTTCTTCACCCTGGTCGGCCGGGGCCTGGAGACCGTGCTCAACCCGAGGTTGAAGAAGTGACCACCCCGCTGCTGCAGCTCAAGGACCTGACCGTCACCTACGTGGTCGGCGAGCAGGACGTCCCCGCCGTGCGCGGGGTCGGCCTCACCCTCGACCCCGGCGGCACCCTCGGTGTCGCGGGGGAGTCCGGATCGGGCAAGTCCACCGTCGCGATGAGCGTCCTGCGCCTGCTGCCCCGCACGGCGAAGATCACCGGCGAGATCCTCCTCGACGGCGAAGACGTCACCGCCATGAACTGGGGCCGCCTGCGCGCGGTCCGCTGGGCCGAGGCGTCGGTGGTGTTCCAGGGCGCCATGCACGCCCTCAACCCGGTCCGCAAGATCGGCGACCAGATCGCCGAGCCGCTGCGGCTGCACCCACCCGAGGGCGGCAAGGCCCTCACCGACGCCCAGGTCGACGCCCGCGTCGCCGAACTGCTCACCCAGGTCGACCTGCCCCCGGGCCGCGCCGGCGCCTACCCCCACGAGCTCTCGGGCGGGCAGAAGCAGCGCGTCATGATCGCCATGGCGCTGGCCTGCTCACCCCGGCTGATCATCGCCGACGAGCCCACCACCGCCCTCGACGTCATCGTCCAGGCCCAGGTCCTCGACCTGCTCTCGCGGCTCGTGGCCGAACAGGACATCGGCCTGATCATGATCAGCCACGACCTGTCCGTGCTGGCGGCCACCTGCCGGCGCATCGCCGTGATGTACGACGGGCAGATCGTCGAAGAGGGCCCCAGCGCGGAGGTGATGGGCTCGCCGAAGCACGAGCACACCCGGGCGCTCGCGGCGGCGTTCCCGACGGTCGGCGACCCGGTGTCGCGCTTCGCGCCGGCCACCAGCACCCCGCTGCCGCCCGAACCCGAGGGCCGCGTCCCGGGCGGCGAGCCGCTGCTGGCCGCGGAGAACCTGCGCGTGTCCTTCCGCGACCGCACCGGCAAGCGGATCGACGCCGTCGCCGGGGTCGACCTCGCGATCGCCCGCGACGAGATCGTCGCCCTGGTCGGCCAGTCCGGCTCCGGCAAGACCACGCTCGCCCGGACGCTGCTCGGCCTGCAGAAAGCCGACTCCGGCGTGGTCCGCTTCGCCGGGAAGCCGGTCCCGTCCGGCGGCGCCGGGCTGAAGGCCTACCGCCGGCAGGTCCAGCTCGTGCTGCAGGACCCGACCAGCGCGCTGAACCCCGCCCACACGGTTTACGAGGCCGTCGCCGAGGGCCCGCGCATCCACAGGCTGGCCGACGAGCGCACGGTCGTCCACCGGGCCCTGGAGGCCGCGGAGCTGCGGCCCGCCGGGAAGTACGCCGACCGGCTCCCGCACCAGCTCTCCGGCGGCCAGCGCCAGCGCGTCGTCATCGCCGGGGCGCTCGCGCTCGATCCGTCGGTGGTGGTGGCCGACGAACCGGTCGCGTCGCTCGACGCGTCCGTCCGCGGCGAGATCCTCGGGCTGCTGCTGAGGCTGCGGCGCGAGCTCGGCCTCGCCGCCCTGGTGATCACCCACGATCTGGGGCTGGCGTGGAACATCGCCGACCGCGTCGCCGTGATGTACCGCGGCGAGCTCGTCGAAACCGGGACGGTGGAACAGGTCCTGCTCGACCCGCGGCACGACTACACGAAGTCCCTGCTGGCCGCGCTGCCCGGCGGCACGGCCCAGCGCCGCACCGTCGGCACCTGAGCCCGCGGGGACACCCGAAACCCGACACTGCAGGAACGCCGCTCGAGCGCGGTGTGTAACCTCCGAACGGAAATGGCGACCACCACCGACCCCGCGCAGACGCCCTCGACCACGCTGGCCGAGCGGCTTCTCACGCCTTCGCGATTCCCGTACCGCACGATCGCGATGGGCACGGTCGGGAGCACCCTGCTCATGATCGCCGCCTTCGGCGCCGGCGGCATCCTGATCAAGGACCCCGTGCTCGGCCACGGCCCGCTCTCGTGGATCCGCTACGGCCACGGGCGCATGCTCGCCAACGCCGTCCTCTACACCGGCTTCGGCCTCGTCGTGTGGGCCTGGGTCCGGCTCGGCCGCTACGTGCTGCTCGGCCGCGTCGGCAGCCGGCCCGTCCTCATCGCCGCTGGCTGCTGGATGGCGCCGCTGCTCATCTCGCCGCCGCTGTTCACCCGCGACGTCTTCTCCTACCTCGGCCAGGGCGCCCAGCTGCTCTACGGGCTCGACCCGTACGCCAACGGCCCCGCCGAGCTCGACGTGCTGCCGAACGTCGTGCAGAACGTCCACCCGCTCTGGCAGACGACCCCCGCGCCGTACGGGCCGCTGTTCCTGCTGATCTCCAAGGGCGTCGTCTCGGTCAGCGGCGACAACATGATCCTCGGCGTGATCCTCATGCGCCTGGTCCTGCTGGTCGGCCTGGTCGGCACGCTGTGGGCGCTGCCGCGGCTGGTCAAGCACCTCGGCGGCAAGCTCCCGGTCGCGCTGTGGCTCGCGGTCGCCAGCCCGATGATGGTCATCCACCTCTTCGGCGGCCCGCACAACGACCTGATGATGCTCGCGTTCCTCACCATCGGCGTCCTGGCCGCCCTGGAACGCAAGCACGTCGTCGCGGTCGTCCTGGTCACGATCGGCATGCTGATCAAGCCCACGGCCGCGATCGCGCTGCCGTTCCTCGTCTGGATGTGGGCCAACCACCTCGAAGGCGAGTCGAAGGTCCGCAACTTCCTGCGCGCCGGCGCCGCCTCGGTGGGGCTGTTCCTGCCGGTGTTCGTCGCCGGCACCTGGATCTCGCTCGGCTCGCTCAACCTCGGCTGGTGGTCCGGCCTCAAGGCCCCGCAGCTCATCGCGAACTGGCTGAACATCCCCACGGGGATCGGCGAGGTGTTCTACAACCTCGTCCACATCGTCGTGGACGTCCAGGTGTCGCCGTTCGTCACGGTCGCCCGCGCGGCCGGCATGCTCGTGCTGATCGCCTTCGGCGCCCGCCAGTGGTGGCTCGGCCGTGGCGGCGGCACGGAAGCGGTCTACCGGGCCGGGATCTCGCTGCTCGCGGTGGCGATCCTCATGCCGCCGACCCTGCCGTGGTACCTGACCTGGGGTTTCGTGCTCCTGTCGGCGTTCAAGTGGCAGCCGCGTCACCTCGCGCTGGTCGTCGCGGTGTCGGTGTTCGTGACGCTGGTCTACTACCCGACGGGCGAGCAGGCGCTGTACGACTGGTGGTTCATCGCCCTGGTCGTGGTGGCGAGCCTGTACTCGGCGGCTTCCCTGCTGCGCCCGGACCCCCTGGGCCTGATCGACGCGTGGCGCCGCCCGGAGAAGTTCCTCCGCGACTAGCCGGTCCAGCCACGCCAGGTGTGGACCTCCGTCGCCACCACCGCGTGCTCCGGTGGCCGCTCCCGGTACTGCTCGTACTTCGCCACCAGCCACGAGATCGGCTCCGCGCGCTCGGCGTCCGGCAGTATTCGCGCGGAGCCGTCCGCGCGGGCCCACCACAACTCCGACCAGTCCTCGTCGTAGCCGTCGGCCAGGAAGCACACCGCCGGGTTCTCCGCGATGTTGCGCAGCCGCCGCAGCGACGTCGTCGACTTCGGCTTGTGGTCCACCGCGAACACCACCGTGCCGCCGCGGACCGCGAACGTCACCGGCACCAGGTGCGGCACCCCGGACGCCGACACCGTCGCCAGCCGCGCGACCCGCGCCGCCGCGAACCGTTCCCGCGCCTCTTCCGGCGTCACGACAGCGCGGGGGACTCGAACGTCAGCGTCCCCAGGTCCGCGTCCAGCGCCACCGGCACCCCCAGCGGCAACGTCGGCGACGACGCCACGTGCCCGAACCCGAACCCCTCGACCATCGGCACCCCCAGCGGACCCAGCCGCTCCACCATCAGCGCCCGCACGTCCGCCGGGTCGCCGCACGCCGCCCACGACCCCAGGACGATCCCGCGGACCCCGGCGAACCAGCCACTGCGCAGCAACTGCGTCAGCATCCGGTCCAACCGGTACACGCTCTCCGTGACGTCCTCCAGCAGCACCACCGCGTCCCGCGCCGAACCCTGCTCCGGCGTCCCGAGCCCCGCCGCCAGCAGCGACAGGTTCCCGCCGGTCAACGTCCCCGACGCCCGGCCCGGCACCAGCGCAGAACCGCCGCGCACCACCAGGTTGCGCTCCGGTTCGAACAACGCCTGCCGCAGGTGCTCCACCGCGAAGTCGTCGAACAGCACGCTCGCCGGCATCGGCGAGAACAAACTGGACAGTCCCAAGTGGACGTTCACCGCCCGGTGCAGCGCGGTGACGTCCGAAGACCCGGCCAGGACCTTCGGACCCGCTTCGCGCAACGCCGCCCAGTCCACCAGGTCCAGCATCCGCTGCACCCCGTAGCCGCCCCGCGCCGCCAGCACGCACCGCACGCCCGGATCCAGCCACGCCTCGGTGAACTCCGCCGCCCGCGCGGCGTCCGGACCGGACAGATAGGGCGGCGACCCCGGCTCGGCCGTCACGCACGGCCCGACGCGCACTTCGACCCCCCAGCCGCGCAGCACCGGCAACGCCTTCTCCAGCAGGTCCGCCGGCACCGGGCCGGCCGGCGCGACGACCGCCAGGGTGTCGCCGGCCCGCAGTCGTGGCGGCCTCATCGCGCCAGCTCCAGCCGCGCCACGCCCGGCGTCTCGAACCCGAGCACCTGGCCGTAGAACGACAGCTCCGCCTCCAAGGCCGCGATGATCGTCGCGGCCTGCCGGAACCCGTGCTGCTCCCCGGGGAACCGCTGGTAGGCGTACGGGATGCCGCGCCCGGCCAGCCCGGCCACGAACCGGTCCGCCTGCTCCGGCGGGCAGATCCGGTCCTCCAGGCCCTGCTGGAACAGCACCGGCCCGGCCAGCGACGCCGAGTTCGCCAGCGGCGACCGCTCGACGTAGCGCTGCCTCGCCGACGGCAGCGGCCCGACCAGCCCGTCGAGGTACCGCGACTCGAAGTCGTGCGTGTCGCCCCCGGCGCCGGTCCACCCGGCCAGGTCCAGCACCGGGTACATCACCGTGCCCGCCCGGTACGTCTTCGTCGTGGTCAGCGACGCCGCCGCGGTGAACCCGCCCGCGCTGCCGCCGCGGACCGCCAGCCGGTTACCGTCGGCCAGCCCGGCCGCCACCAGCGCCTCGGCCACCGCGACGCAGTCGGCGACGTCCACCACGCCCCACTGCTCCCGGAGCCGTTCCCGGTAGGCCCGCCCGAACCCGGTGGACCCGCCGTAGTTCACCGCCGCCACCGCGATGCCCCGGCTGGTGAAGTACGCCAGCTCCAGATCCAGCACCGGCAGGTGCTGCCCGGTCGGCCCGCCGTGGACGTGCACCAGCAGCGGCGGCAGCTCACGTTCAGGCGCCGCGAAGTCCGGGTTCACCGGCCGGTACAGCACCACCGGCACGGTCTCGCCCTCGGCCGTCGTGAACACCCGCTCCTCCGGCACCGGCAGGAACGCCGCCGGCAGCTCCGGCTGGGGCGTCAGATCGGTCACCCCGCCCTCGAGGGAGACGTGTACAACGGCTGCCTCGCGGACCGGGCCGCCCGCGACCCCGGCGATCCCACCGCGGTGCACGCCGAACCCGGTCGACGACCACGCCGTCAGCTCCCCGGCCACCGGGGTCACCGAGCCGTCCGCCTCGTCCAGCACGGCCAGCCGCCCCGACGCCAGCACCGCGTGCCGCCCGCCGCCGAGCGGGGCGAACCACCGCGAGCCCGCCTTCCACAACGGCCCGCCCAGCTCCCGCTCGACCGGCGCGAGGTTCGCCGTCGTCCCGTCGAGCCCGATCCGGTGCAGGTTCCACCAGCCGTCCGGGTCGAGCAGCGCCAGCAGCGTCGCCGGCGTCTCCCACTCGACCTGGCACACCGAGACGTCCGCGCCGCCGGCCAGCACGCGGTGCGGCCCGAAGGACCCGTCCCCGTCGACGGGAGCCACGCACAGCTCGGTCCCGTCCCACGGCATCGCCGGGTGGTCCCAGCCGAACCACGCGGCGTGCCGCCCGTCCGGCGACAGCTTCGGCACGGTCAGGAAGTGGTGACTGGCGGCGAGCACCCGCTCCGAGCCGCCGTCGAGGGCGATCGCCACGAGCTCCCGCTCGATGTCGGCCGGCCGGGGTCCCGTGCTGCGTTCGCGCACCGCGAACACCTCACCGGGCCGCCCGGCCCGCAGGTCGCCATAGCGGACGCCTTGGGGCTCCGCGGGGCAAGGTGTCAGCGGCACCACACCGGTTTCGCTCACCGCGTAAACCCGCTGATCCGCCCAGTGCGTGAACACCACCACACCGTCGACGACGGCCCACGGCCGCCCGCCGTACTCGTGCAGCCGGTTGCGGACGTTCCACGGCGCCGGCAGCACGTCCTCCGTGCCCCCCGGCACCGCCCGGACCAGGGCGACCCGGCCCTGCTCACCGGGCCGCGCCTCGGCCCACCACACCTCGTCCCCGACGACGTCGAGCCACTGCGGGCCGCCACCGGCGGCGGCCACCTCGGCGGCGGTGATGGGCGAGGACCAGGTTCCGTACGGGGAGATCCGAGACACCCCCAGAGGCTAGCGGCCCGCGAAGGTGGGGCGGCGGATGCCGATCATGCGCCGGTGGCCTAGGGTCGACACTGCTATGTCTCGCGTAATCCACGTCTTCCGCCAGCCGGATCGGTTCGTCACCGGCACCGTCGGCGAGCCCGGCGATCGCACGTTCTACCTCCAGGCCTCCGAGGACGTGCGCACCATCAGCGTCGCCATCGAGAAGCAGCAGGTCGTCGTCCTCGCGGAACGCCTCGGCTCCCTGCTCGAGGAAGTCGCCAGCCGCTTCGGTGCCGACGTCCCCGACGACGTCCCCGACGACCAGCTCGACGTCGACCCCCTCACCGTGCCGGTCGAGGAGGAGTTCCGCGTCGGCACCATGGGCCTCGGCTGGGACGCCGACAGCAGCGCCGTCGTCATCGAGCTGCTCGCCATCACCGAGGGCGAGGTCGACGAGACGGTCGTGCTCGACGACACCGAGGAGGGCCCGGACGCCGTCCGCGTCTTCCTCACCCCGGCCGCCGCCCGCGCCTTCGCCGAGCGAGCCGACCGCGTCGTCAACGCCGGCCGCAAGCCGTGCCCGCTGTGCGGGGAGCCGCTCGACCCGACCGGGCACATCTGCCCGCGGCAGAACGGCTACCGGCGCGAAACCGACGCGGACGAAGACTGACCATGGCCGACACGCCGGCGGAACAGCCGGACCCGGCCGACCCGGCGTCGCGCGAACTCGTCACCCACGGCCGCATCGACGTCGAAGGACGGCTCGTCGACGCCTCCAACGTCACGCTCTTCTGCGCCATCGAGCTCGACGGCGTCACCGGCAGGGTTGTCTACAAGCCGGTGTCGGGGGAGCGGCCGCTGTGGGACTTCCCCGACGGCACCCTCGCCGGACGTGAGGTCGCCACGGCGATCATCAGCGAAGCCGCCGGGATCGGCGCGATCCCGCCGACCGTCCTGCGCGACGGCCCGTTCGGCCCCGGCATGGTCCAGCTGTGGATCGAGACCACCGAGGACGACCTCGTCGAGGTCCGCGCCCCCGACGACCTCCCCGACGACTGGCGCGTCGTGCTCCACGCCCACGACCGGCTCGGCGAGCCCGCGGTGCTGGCCCACGCCGACCACCCCGGGCTGCGCGACCTCGCCGTGCTCGACATCGTCGTCAACAACACCGACCGCAAGGGCGGGCACCTGCTGCCCGGCCTCGACGGCCGCGTCTACGGCGTCGACCACGGCATCTGCCTGCACACCGACCCCAAGCTGCGGACGGTCCTCTGGGGCTGGATCGGCGAGCCGGTGCCGCCGGACACCGTCGAGAAACTGCGCAAGCTGCGCTCGGAGATCGACGGCAGCCTCGGCCAGACCCTCGCCGAGCACATCACCAAGTTCGAGATCCGCGCCCTGGCCGAACGCACCGACCTGCTGCTGGCCGAAGGCATCTTCCCCGAGCCCGGCGACGACTGGCGCGCCATCCCGTGGCCGCTTTTCTGATGGACACTGTTCTGATCGACAACGCCGCCCGCGCGCGGCTCGTCGACCGCTTCGGCGCGGAGCTGGCCGAGCCCTGGTGCGACGCTCTCCCGGAGCTGGTCGCCCGGCTGACCACGCGGTGGCGCCTCGAAGTCCGCGAGGCCCGGCCGGGCAACACCGGCCGCACCCTGCTGTGCACCGGCCCCCGCGGCGACCTGCGGGTCCTCAAGCTGACCCCGGACCCCGAAGTGGCCCGGCTCGAGGTCACCGGGCTGCGCGCCTGGGCCGGCTGCTCCCGCGTCGTCCAGGTGCTCGACGCCGACCTCGACGCCAACGCGATCCTCCTGGAAGGGCTCGTCCCCGGCACCCAGCTGGACGGCGACGTCCCATGGGCCGAGCTCGGCGAAATGCTCGACCAGCTGCACTCCGTCGAACCGATTGGTGAGTTCCGGCGGCTGGCCGAGGGCATCGAGTTCATCTTCACCCTCTCCGAACGCCGCCGCCGTGAATCCCCGGCCGCCGTGCACCTGAGCGCCGAAGTCCTGGAGAAGGGCCGCGAGCGCGCGCTCGCCCTCGCCACCAGCGGGCCGGTCACGCTGATCCACGGCGACCTCCACCCCGCGAACGTCCTCGACGCCGGACCGGGCCGCGGCGCCGTCGCCATCGACCCGCGCCCCGGCCTCGGCGACCCGTCGCTCGACGCCATCGACTGGATGTTCGTCCCCGTGGCGAAGGGCGGCACGATCGACGACGGCCTCGCTGCGCTGGCCCCGCACGTGGCGGACTTCGACGCCGAGCGCGTCCGCGCCTGGTGCGTCGCGATGGCCCCGCTGGTCGCCCTCTCGCCGTTGCGCCGCGGAGAGCGGTCGCCGTTCACCGACGCCGTCCTGGAGTTGGCGCGCTGACCGGCGTGGCATGACCCGTCCGGGCGCCGCGGACCACTAGCGTGCCGGGTCGTGCGCTCCCATTCCTATGACGACGTGCTCGCCGGCCCGCGCCGCAAGAAGGTGCCGGAGGTCCCCGCCGAACCCGGCCTCGTGGTCGAAGACCCGGCCAGCGGCTTCTGCGGCGCCGTGATCAAGATTGAGTACGGCAACGTCGTGCTCGAGGACGGCAAGGGCCGCCACCGCGTGTTCCCGCTCGCCCCCGCCGGGTTCCTGCTGGAGGGCAAGCCGGTCACGCTGGTGCCGGTCAAGACGGTGAAAGCGCCGGTCAAGCAGGTTTCGGCGTCCGGGTCGGTGAAGGTGCAGGGCCTGCAGGCCCGCGTCGCCCGCGACTCGCGCATCTGGGTCGAGGGCAAGCACGACGCCGAGCTCGTCGAACGCGTCTGGGGCCACGACCTGCGCGTCGAAGGCGTCGTCGTGGAGCCCCTCGATGGTGTCGACGTCCTTTCCGACCGGATCGCCGAGTTCGGCACCGGACCCGGTCGCCGGCTCGGTGTGCTCGTCGACCACCTCGTGCCCGGCAGCAAGGAGTCCCGGCTCGTCGAGGCCGTCCACGACGAGAACGTGCTGGTCACCGGCCACCCCTACATCGACGTCTGGGAGGCCGTGCGGCCCGAGGCGGTCGGGATCAGGGCGTGGCCGAAGATCCCGCGCGGCACCGAGTGGAAGCAGGGGATCTGCGACGCGCTCGGCTGGGGGCAACCTTTCGAAGGCTGGCAACGTGTGCTGAGCGGGGTGAGCAGTTTCCGCGACCTCGAGACCCCGCTCATCGGGGCCGTGGAACGGCTCATCGACTTCGTCACCGAGCCGGCTGAAGAGGGCTGAATGTCCGAATTGTCCAAGGTCACGCAAAGGTCACGTCCCTTCACTGTCCCGGTGCGAACCGGCGCGATCTGAGAGCATGAAGCCATGGCATGGGCAGTGGTCTGGTTGATCGTCGGCATCGCCCTGATGATCGCGGAAGTCCTCTCCGGCGACTTCGTGCTGATCATGCTGGGCGTCGGCGCGCTGTTCGGCGCCGGAGCCGACGTGCTCACCGGGAACATCTTCATCGACGTCGCCGTGTTCGCCGTCGCCTCGGTCGGGATGCTCGTACTGGTCCGGCCCGCGCTGAAGCGACGCTTCCTCGCCGGCACCGGCCACCGCACCGGCATCGAAGCCCTCATCGGCGCCCGCGCCGTCGTCGTGTCCACAGTGGACTACGAGGCCGGGCAGGTGAAGCTGGCCGGCGACGTCTGGTCCGCGCGCAGCCTCTCCGAGCACCACGAACCGATCAAGCCCGGCACCTCCGTCACGGTCGTCGAGATCTCGGGCGCCACCGCCGTCGTGTCGGCCGAACCGTGAGCCTGGGACTCGTCGTGGTTCCCGAAGGCCGGGCCGCGGTGATCGAACGCGGCGGGCGGTTCCGCGCCGTGCTCGGCCCCGGCCGGCACTTCGTGGTGCCGTTCGCCGACACCGTCCGGGCGCGCGTCGACCTCGGTGAGCAGATCCTGTCCGCGCCGCCCCGGGCCGTCGAGGCCGGCGACGGACGGGAAGTCCACATCGGATTCGAAGTCATTTTCGCCGTCACCGACCCGCGGCTCGCGACCTACGAAATCTGCAACCCGGCGCTCGCGATCGAACAGCTGACCACCACGGCGCTGCGGCAGGAAGCGAGCCTGACCACGGCCGAGCGCGCCGTCACCGCACCGGAGGACCTGCACCGTACAGTGTGGACGGTCCTGCACGACACCACGGGCCGCTGGGGCATCACCGCGAAGGAGCTGACGCTCGCGGTGCACCCGCCCGAGGCGCCCGGACCACCGTCAACCGCGCAAGAATGGTACTAGGTAAGGGGAAGATCTCTTGACCTCCACAGTAGCGATCGTCGTGGTCGTCTTACTGGCTCTCTTCGTGATCATCACGGTAGCCAAGGCGATCATGGTCGTACCGCAGGCGCAGTCGGCGGTGATCGAACGGCTGGGCCGGTTCCGCACGGTGGCGTCGCCGGGCCTGACCTTCCTGGTGCCGTTCCTGGACAAGGTGCGCGCCCGGATCGACCTGCGCGAGCAGGTCGTCTCGTTCCCGCCGCAGCCGGTCATCACCGAGGACAACCTGACGGTGTCGATCGACACCGTCGTGTACTTCCAGGTCACCGACTCGCGCGCCGCGGTCTACGAGATCTCGAACTACATCGTCGGTGTCGAGCAGCTGACCACGACCACGCTGCGCAACGTGGTCGGTGGCATGAGCCTCGAGCAGACGCTGACCTCGCGCGACTCGATCAACACGCAGCTGCGCGGCGTGCTCGACGAGGCGACCGGCCGCTGGGGCATCCGCGTCGGCCGCG
The DNA here is from genome assembly GCF_040682775.1 of Amycolatopsis sp. NPDC051106. Lineage (NCBI taxonomy): Bacteria > Bacillati > Actinomycetota > Actinomycetes > Pseudonocardiales > Pseudonocardiaceae > Amycolatopsis > Amycolatopsis sp. NPDC051106. The sequence continues at coordinate 13,138 of NZ_JBFBBQ010000146.1, forward strand.
TCGAGCTCAAGGCGATCGACCCGCCGCCCTCCATCCAGGACTCGATGGAGAAGCAGATGCGCGCCGACCGTGAGAAGCGCGCCATGATCCTCACCGCGGAAGGTCAGCGGGAGTCCGCGATCAAGACCGCGGAAGGCCAGAAGCAGAGCCAGATCCTCTCCGCCGAAGGTGCCCGCCAGGCCACCATCCTCGCGGCCGAGGCCGAGCGGCAGTCCCGCATCCTGCGGGCCCAGGGTGAGCGCGCCGCGCGGTACCTGCAGGCGCAGGGTCAGGCGAAGGCGATCGAGAAGGTGTTCGCCGCGATCAAGGCCGGCCGCCCGACGCCGGAGGTGCTGGCCTACCAGTACCTGCAGACGCTGCCGCAGATGGCGCAGGGCGACGCGAACAAGGTCTGGATGATCCCGAGCGACTACGGCAAGGCCCTCGAAGGCTTCGCCCGCGCCCTCGGTGCCCCCGGCGACGACGGCGTGTTCCGCTACGAGCCGCCGAAGGAGGACGACGTCCCGGACAAGCCCGAGCTCGAGGACGAAGAGGTCGCCAGCTGGTTCGAGACGAAGAGCGACCCGAAGGTCGCCGAGGCCGTGGCGGCCGCGGAAGCCGTGGCGCGCCAGGAGGTCCCGGCGCTGGGCACCCCGTCGGCGCCGCCCGCGCGGCCGGCGATCCCGCGTCCGGTCCAGCAGCAGCAGGTGCAGCAGCCCGAGCCGGAGCCGGCCGACGAGGAGCGGGGCACCGAGGTCACGGCCGCGCCCCAGCAGCCGCCGACGCCGCAGAGCGGCCAGCCGCTCCCGCAGCCGCAGTCCCCGGCCGGCCCGCCCCAGGGCGCCGGGTACCAGGGCCAGCCGCCGCCGCAGTCCCCGCCGCCGGGCCAGTACGGCGGCCCGCAGAACCCGGGCAGCGGACCGTTCCCGCAGCAGCCCCCGTTCGGCGGACCCCAGGGCCCGCGCCGCTGACACACGCATCTCGCGCATCCCGTTGTCGTAGAACAGCGTCGGCGCGACGTGGATCTGCATGTCCGGCGCCGGAAGCCCGCCGGTGGTCGGGAAGAACGCGCCCG
>NZ_JBFBBQ010000147.1:0-13714 GCF_040682775.1 Amycolatopsis sp. NPDC051106
GATGCAGTGAATGACTCATTCCTGGCGTCCGGCGCCAGGAATGAGTCATTCACTGCGGCAGCCGCGGCCCACGCGACCGGCCGGGGACGCTGTCCGGCGGTGCCACGGCACCGGAACACCGGGCTCCGCGCGGATCCGAAGGCCGTGAAGGGCACATCGAGGGACTTGAAGGCCGTGAATGTGCCATTCACGGCCTTCGGTCCGGACCCGCCTGCCGGGCGGTGCCACGGCACCGGAACACGGTCCGGCAGTCGCGCGTCAAAGCCGGGCGGCCTGGGCCGCCCAGGCCGCCACCTGGCTCCGCGAATCGAACTCCAGCTTGCGCAGGATCCGGTTCACGTGCCCCTCGGCCGTCCGGCGGGAGATGACCAGCTTGTCCGCGATCTCCTGGTTCGACCGGCCGTCGGCGATCAGCAGCGCCACCTCGTGCTCCCGGTCCGTCAGCGGCGTCGACCGCGCCGGGCCGGGCGCCGGGGACGGCGTCGCGTCCCCCAGCGCGTAAGCGATCGCTTCCTCCAGCCCGAACTCGCGGCCGCGGCGGAAGGCCGCGTCGAACGGGCCCTCCCCCAGCCCGCGGCGGGCCTGCGTCTCGCACTCTCCGTGCGGGGCACCGAAATACCGCGAACCGAACATCGGGAACCCGACCGCCTGCCAGATCGGCTGGGCGGACCCGAGCATCGTCGCCGCCGGTTCCCAGTGGCCGCGGGCCGATTCGGTCCAGGCCAGCACCTCGATCGCCAGCACGATGCCCAGCAGGTCGTGGAACTTCCGCTTGACGCGCAGGCAGTGCCGCCCGTACCCGGCCGCCCGGGTGAAGTCCCCGCGGCCGAGGGCGACGAGAGCCTGGACGAAGACCGCGTACGCCTGCGCCCACTGCTCGCCGTGGGCGACGCCGGTCGCGCACGCCTCTTCGCACAGCTCGCCCGCGCGGTCGAGGTCGCCCAGGAAGATCAACGCGATGGCGAGCTCGATGCCGGCCAGCATCACGTTGCTGTTGAGCTCGCCGAGCTTCCGGTAGCGGGCCTGCGCTTCCTCGAAGAGCGCCTTCGCGTCGCCGAGGTCGTCGCCGACCAGCAGGTTGCAGCCGAGCCGGTGCGTCGCGTACGCCATCGCCACGTCGTCGCCGGTCTGCCGGGCGTACGCGCGGCACTCCTCCAGCATCGCGACCGCGCCGGCGTTGTCGCCCTGCAACGTCGCGATGTACCCGTTGACCCACAGCGCCTTCGCGCGTTCCTCGCCCGGCCCGGGGGACAGCGCGAGCGCGCGGTCGAGCCAGTGGCGGCCCTCGCCGAACACCCCGCAGCCCGCCCAGTAGAACCAGAGGGTCGAGGCGAGCCGGAGGCCGGTCTGGAGCTCGCCGGGCGTCGTCAGGCAGTAGTCGAGCGCGGCCCGCAGGTTCGCGTGCTCCAGGCGGGTCCGGCGGAAGGTCTCCGCCTGCTCGGGGCCGAACCACTCGCGTTCGCTGCGCACCGCCAGCTCGAGGTAGTGGTCCCGCATCGCCCGCAGGACCGCGGGTGCCTCCCCGGACTCGGTCAGCTTGTCGCGGCCGAACTGCCGCAGCGGCTCCAGCAACCGGAACCGGCCGCCCTCGCGGATCAGCACCGACTTCTCCACCAGCCCGGCGAGCCCGGCGCGGACGTCCTCGCCCGCGCAGGCGCGCTCGGCGGCGGGCAGGTCGAAGCCGCCGGCGAACACCGACGTCCGGGCCCACAGGCGCCGCTCGGCCGGGGTGCACAGCGTGAAGCTCCAGTCGACGGCGGCCAGCAGCGTCTGGTGCCGGGGCTCGCCGCCCCGCTTCACCGTCCCGGGCAACCGGAAGCAGTCGGCCAGCCCGGATTCCAGCTCCTCCAGCGTCAGGACCCGCAGCCGCACGGCGGCCAGCTCGATCGCCAGCGGGATGCCGGCCAGCAGGCGGCACACCTGCGCCACGCGCTCCTCGTTCTCCGCGGTGACGGCGAACCCCGGGTCGACGGCGGCCGCGCGTTCGGCGAACAGCGTCAGCGCCGGATAGCGCAGCCAGGCCCCGCCGGGCAGCGGCCGGCCGGGTTCGGGCAGCGGCAGCGGGGACACCGGCCAGAGGTGCTCGGCGGCCAGCGCGAGCCGCTCCCGGCTGGTCGCGAGCAGCCGCAGGCCGGGTGCGGCCCGCAGCAGGTCGTGCGCCAGCGCGGCGCACGCGGCGAGGACGTGCTCGCAGTTGTCCAGGACCACCAGCAGCCGCCGGTCCCGCAGGTGCTCGGCGAGCACCCGCGCCGGTGCCCGGCCGGTTTCGTCGTGGACGCCCAGCGCTTCGAGCACGGTGTGCGCGACGAGCGCCGGGTCCTGCAGCCCGGCGAGCTCGACCAGCCAGGCACCGTCGGGGAACGCCCGGGACAGCCCGGCGGCGGTCTGCACGGCCAGCCGCGTCTTGCCGACGCCGCCCACGCCGGTCAGGGTGACCAGCCGGGCCCGCGTCAGCAGGTGCTTGACCTCGGCCACCTCGGACCTGCGTCCCACGAAGCTCGTGGTTTCCGCGGGCAGGTTGCCCCTGCCGCACGCCACGCCGGTCTTCCCCACCCGTGCACCGTAAGGACGTCCGTGCGGGCCGGTCAATGCGGACCCCTCGGAGGAAGCAACCGCCTCAGGCGTCGGGGAGGCGGTACAGCGTGGGCGCGTCGCCGCCGTGCATGGCGGACAGGCTCGTGCGGCAGGCCTGGCGGACCTCGCGGTTGGCCGCGGAGCCGGCCTGGCCGCACCGCGGGCAGTACAGGTGCACCGCACCGGGCGGCGTCTCGTCGACGGCGACGTCGACCGGGCATTCGCAGCGGCGGCACCACCGGTGGCCGGTGACGACGAGGACGTGCAGCGGGTTGCCCACGCACTGGTGCGCCCAGCACCGGTGGACGTAGCAGGTGCTGCGGGTGTGCGGGTTGAGGCCGTGCTCTTCCGCGGTGTCCTCGGCGGCCAGGATGGCGGCCAGCCGCCGGTCGTCGAGGTCGGCGTAGCGGTCGCGCGACCCGATGGGGGCCGGTCGCGGCTCCGGTACGTCCGCGGGGGAGTCGACGACCCGGAGGAGGGGACGCGACCGGCCGTGCACCATGGGTTGTCCGACCTCCTGCGGTCATCGGGGGCCGGACCAGCTTGCGCCGGGGCGCGCGTCACCACACCCGTACAAGTACCTGACTCCATACCTGTCCGCCCTCACGTGCCGCGCCCGCGGCGCTACTGTCCGGCGCCGGTCACCGCAGGGTCAGCGGGGTCTCCGACCCGACGCGCTCGACGCGGATTGCCGTCCCGGTCTGGTGCTCGGGTCGGCCGAGCACGGCGGCAACGACGAGCGCACGCCGGCATCACCGCGGGCGCGAATTGCCCGGTGCGACCGCAGCGGTCGAGGCTGCGCTGTCGACGCGGGCGAATCCGCCCGCACCACCGCACGGCCGGCGAGGCACTGGCGCGGCCGGGCGGGCGACCTCTGGCTCTTCGCCGGCGGCGCAGGAGCGCCGCGACCACGCGGCGGGTCCGCGCCGTTGCCGAGCACATCAGCGCGGTCGTCGTGAGGTCCACGCAAGGCGCGCGCCGGTCACCGCAGGGTCAGCGGGGTCTCCGACCCGACGCGGGTCAGCTTCTCCGGGTTGCGCACGTAGTAGAGGCCGGTGATGCGGCCACCCTCGACGCGGACCGCCATCACGCCGTCGAGCTCGCCGTCCAGGCGCAGGACCAGCCCCGGGTTGCCGTTGACGACCGTGGGGGCGCTGGTGAGCTCCGCTTCGGTCCGGCCGATGCCGCCGGTCATGAAGCGGACGACCTTGTCCGCGCTCACGATCGGCCGCAGGGCCGCCTGCTTGACGCCGCCGCCGTCGCTGACCAGGACGACGTCGGGGGCGAGGACGTCGAGCAGGCCCTGCAGGTCGCGGGTTTCCATCGCGCGCTGGAACGACTCCAGCACGGCCCGGGTCTCGCGGGCGGAAACCGTCTCGCGCGGGCGGCGGGCGTCGACGTGCTTCCGGGCGCGGTGCGCGATCTGCCGGACCGCCGCGGACGTCTTGCCGACGGCGGCGGCGATCTCGTCGTAGCCGAAGTCGAAGACCTCCCGCAGCACGAAGACGGCGCGCTCGGTCGGCGACAGCGTCTCGAGGACGAGCATGAGCGCCATCGACACGCTCTCGGCGAGTTCGACGTTCTCGGCGACGTCGGGCGCGGTGAGCAGCGGCTCGGGCAGCCAGGGCCCGACGTAGGCCTCCCGGCGGCGCTTCACCGTGCGCAGCCGGTTAAGCGCCAGCCGCGTCGTGATGCGGACCAGGTAGGCGCGCTGGTCGCGCACCTGCCCGAGGTCGATGTCGGCCCAGCGCAGCCACGTTTCCTGCAGGACGTCCTCCGCGTCGGCCGCCGAGCCGAGCATCTCGTAGGCGACGGTGAAGAGCAGGTTGCGGTGGGCGACGAAGGCTTCGGTGGCGGTCACGCGCGCCCCCAGGCGAGGAAGACCGCGAGGGCGAGGTACGTCAGGTTCAGCGCGGCGAACTTCGGCTCGCCGTGGCGGAGGTGGGTGGCCATGGCACCGATCATGAGCAGGACCCAGCAGCCGGCGGTGACCGGGACCAGGACGGGCGCGACGCCGAGGGCGGCGGGAAGGACGAAGCCGGCCGCGGCCAGGAGTTCGAGGACGCCCAGCGTCTTGACGAAACCGTCGCCGCGTTCGCCGGTCCATTCCCCGCCGGGGGTGGCGGCGAGCTTCGCCCGGGGCACGAAAGTCTTGCTGACGCCCCCGGTCAGGGCGACGACGGCGAGCAGGCCCGCGGCGATCCAGAGTGCGATGTTCATGAGGGTCTCCCTTGTGTCGGCCTCAAGACACCGGGCACCGGGAGAGTGTGACAGCGTGCCCCCGGGCGGTGCGCGGCGCCGGATGTGCTTGAACGAGCAACTAAATGGGAGTACTACTGGCTTCAGGGTCGGCAAGATCCGTTCGCTCTTCAGGGGAGAATTCATGAACTTGGGGTTCAGCCTTCCGGTTTTCGGCAAGGCAGCCGCCACACCGGGCGGGATCGCCCGGTACGCGCGCGAAGCCGAGCAGGCCGGGGCGGCCAGTCTCTGGGTCGGTGACCGGCTGCTGTCGCCGGTCGCTCCCGTCGTTCCCTACCCCGGTTACGACACCATGCCCGAGGAGTTCCACACCGCCCAGGACCCGTTCACCGCGCTGGCCGTCGCCGCCGCCGTGACCGAGACGGCCATCCTCGGCTCCAGCACCATCAACGCCACCCAGTACCAGCCCGCGAACTTCGCGCGGCTGCTCACCAGCATCGACGTCGCCAGCAACGGACGGCTGCTGCCCGGCCTGGGCATCGGCTGGTCCCCCGACGAGTACACGGCCGTCGGGATCCCGATGGGCGAACGCGGCAAGCGGCTGGACGACCTGCTCGACCTGCTCGAGACCTGGTGGACCGAGGACACCGTGGCGCACGAGGGCGTCGGCTACGCCATCGCCGAGTCCCACGTCGGCCTCAAGCCGGTGCGCAAGCCGCCGGTGCACCTCGCCGGCTTCGGCGAGAAGTCGCTGCGGCGCGTGGCCGAGCGGGCCGACGGCTGGCTGCCCGTCTGGTCGGTCCCCGAGCAGTTCCCCGCGGACGTGCTCATCTCCACCCTGGCCAAGATCCGGGCCGACGCCGAGCGCGCCGGGCGGGACCCGAAGGCCCTCGGCGCGGCGCTGCGCGTGAACCCCGCGCCGGACACCGCGCCGGAGCTCATCGCCGAGTCGGTGACGAAGATCGTCGCGGCCCTCGAGCCGGACCACACGTTCGTCGACCTCACCTACCTGACGAGCAGCGTGGACGAGCACCTCGACCTCACCGGCAAATTGCTGGACCTGGTCGCCAAGGGCTGATCCACCACGCAGCGCACTGTCCGGGCGGAGCCGGCCCGGACAGTGCGATACTGCGAGGCGTGCGCACACAAGGGAATGACGACAAGGTGATCCGCCTGGTGATCGTCGACGACGAGCCGATGGTGCTCGCGCACCTGCGTACGGTGCTGACCTCCGCCGAGGACATCGACATCGTCGGGCAGGCGCAGGACGGCGCCGAGGCCGTCGAGGCCGCGGGGCGCTTCCGGCCCGACGTCATGCTGATGGACCTGCGGATGCCCGGGGTGGACGGGCTGACCGCGATCGAGCGCATCGTCAAGCTCCCGAACCCGCCGTCGGTCGTCGCGCTCACGACCTTCGACACCGACAGCTACGTCCTCAAGGCGCTGCGGGCCGGCGCGTCGGGCTTCCTGCTCAAGTCGACGCCCCCGGAGGACCTCATCGGGCTGGTCCGCGTCGCCGCCGACGGCCACACGGTGCTGTCGAAAGAAGCCGCCCGCCGGATGGTCACCGCGTCGGCGGGCGAGCACGAGCGCTCGCAGGAGGCGCGCGAGCGCACTTCCGACCTCACCGACCGGGAACTCGACATGCTGGTCTGCCTCGGCGAGGGCATGTCGAACGCCGCCATCGCGGCGAAGCTGCACCTGTCCGAGGCGACGGTGAAGAGTTACGTGTCGCGGATGCTCACCAAGCTCGGCTGCGCCAACCGCACCCAGGCGGGATTGCTGGCGCATGAAGCAGGTCTGGCGGGCTGAGCAAGTCTGGCGGACTTCGCGCGGGTCTCGCGGGTCTCGCGGGTCTCGCGGGCTGGGCCGCCGGATGCAGTGAATGACTCATTCCTTGCGCCCAACGCCAGGAATGAGTCATTCACTGCATCGCCGAAGCGACCCGAACACGGCCCCCTACGCGCTGCTGCGCGCCCCGAAGCCCCACGCGCCGAACACCTCGGCGAGCTCCGCCCGGCCCGAAATGCCCAGCTTCCGGTAGCAGTTCGTCAAATGCTTCTCGACCGCCCGGCGGGTCACGTTGATCTCGGCCGCGATCTCGCCGTTCGTCAACCCGTCCAACGCGAACGCGACCACCCGGCCCTCCGCCTCGCTCAGGGCCGCCGACGGGCCGGCCGCCGTGCCCGGACCGGCCGGCTCGTCCGCCGTGCGGCCGGTGAGCCACGGTGCGCCGCAGCCCTCGGCGAGCCGGTAGGCCTCGCGGAAGCGGTCCTCCGCCCCCGCCTTCCCGCCGACGCGCAGCAGCGCGCCCTCCGCCAGCAGCGCGCGGACCAGTTCCAGCCGGTCCCCCGACGCGCGGGACGTCTCGATGGACTCCGCCACCATGCGGTCGGCCTCGGCGCCTGAGGACAGTGACGCCTTGATCCGCAGCGCGCGCCCGAGCGGCGCCGGCGCGCCCCAGCAGCGTGCCCAGCGGATTTCGTCGTCGATCAGCTCGGCGGCCGACACCGGGTCGCCGAGGCGTCGCTGGAGCCAGGCGCTCCACGTCCGCCACGGGTACAGCGCCGGGTTGCGCCAGCCCGCCCGGTGCAGGGCCGCGCCGCAGTCGAGGAACCTCGCCAGCGCACCCCTCGGGTCCTCGACCGCCGTCAGCGCGCCGCGCAGCATCAGCAGCGCGGCCCGGATGTGCAGGCCGACGCGCCCCAGCGCGTGCTCGTCGTAGTGCTCGGCCAGCGTCGTGGCGAGCCGCTCGTCGCGGGTGACCACCGCGATCGCCACCAGCGCCATCACCAGCGACTCGGGCGCTTCGCCCAGGTTGCCGCCGATCAGCTCGTACGCCTCCCAGGCCGTGGACCGGGCGCGGGTGAGCTGCCCGGTCTGGGCCAGCACCGCCCCGCGCGCGGCGATCAGCGACGCCGGGCGCGCCGGCCGGCCGCACACCGGTTCGCGCGCCGCGCTCTCCAGCCACGCCGACGTCGGGCCGAGCGCGCCCGCGGTGAGCGCCGAGATGATCAACAGCGGCGCGGTGCCCGCGAACTCCGCGGACGACGCGGGTGCGCAGCGCAGCAGCCGGTCGGTCAGCTCCGCGACGGTCGCGGCGGGCATCCCGGCGCTCAGCGTCGCCGCGTGCAGCAGGACCGCCAGCAGCTCGCGTTCGGCGAGGGTGGCGATCGGCGGCTCCGGGCCCAGCTCGCGCAGGCGGTCGACGGCGGCGGCGAGCAGCGCCGGGTCGTCGCAGCGGGTCAGCCGGATCCGCGCCTCCAGGCGGAGCCCGGCCTGGCCACCAGCGTCCTCCGGGGTGACGCGGCCGGCGAGGACGGCGGCCTCCGGCCGCAGGAACGCCGAGAGCGGCAGCAGGGTGACCGCCTCGGCCCGTTCACGCGGGGTCGGCAGCAGCCCGATCGCCTGCGTGAGGTGCCGGATCGCGGCGGAGACGTCGAAGGCGGCTTCGGTGAGCGCCAGGTCCACCAGCCGCCAGCCGCGCTCCGGGCCGTCGGGCGGCAGGTCGAGCAGCGCGCGGCGCAGGTACCGCGCCGCCGTCTCGGGCTCCCCGCGCCGGGTCGCCGCGTCGGCGGCCGTGCGCAGTTCTTCCGGCATCCACGGCGACGGCGACGGCGCGGGCACCTCGAGCAGCTGGGCCGCGACCGTCTCGGCGGCGAACCCGGCCTCGTGGAACACGGTCGCCGCGCGCACCCGCAGCCGCAGGTCCTCCTGCGCGGTCATGGACGCCTCGATCGCGGTCCGCAGCACGGGGGCGGCGAACCGTGGCGGGCACGCCGGGGCGAGCACCCCCAGCCGGCGCAGGGCCTGCACGGCCTCCGCGACGGCGACCGAGTCGGCGCCGGTGAGGTGTTCGACCAGCCACGGCTCGGCGTGCTCGCCGAGCACCGCGATCGCCCGGGCGCAGTCGCCCACCGCCGGGGGCAGCACGGCGAGCTGGGCGGAGAGCCGTTCCTTGAGCACCGACGGCCCCGGCTGGTGCGAGGGGCCGCCGCGCAGGACATCGTTGAGGTACAACGGGTTTCCGGCGCTCGCCGCGTGGCAGGCGGCCACGGCGCGCGGGTCGCCGGCCCGGCCGTCGGACGTCGCGCGCAGCACCGCCCCGACGCCGTCTTCGGACAGGTTCCCCGGCCGGATCCGGATTTTCGCCAGCTCCCACAGCTCGCGGATCGCCGGCCGGTCGGCCCCCGGGTCGCCTTCGCGGACCGCGACGACGAGCGCGCACGGCAGGTCCTGGATCCGCCGCGCGCAGTGTCGCAGCCAGGTCAGCGACTGCCGGTCGGCGAGGTGCAGGTCGTCGACCAGCACGGCGAGCGGCCGGTCGGCGCCGATCGCGGCGAGCAGGCCGAGCAGGCCGTGCGTGGTCAGCACGTCGTTGTGGTCGCCCGGTTCCCACCCCGGCCAGCCCGGGGCGCCGGGGAAGAGCCACCGCGCCGCCCCCGCGGTCCCGGCGAACCAGCGGTCGGCGGCGGCCGCGTCCGCCTCGGCGACCAGTGGTTCGAGCACCTGGCAGGCGATCCCGAAGTCGAAGTCCTGTTCGGTCCGGCTCGCCGCCGCCGTGAGCACCCGCGGCCCGCCGGGGTCCGCCTCCGCCGAGCGCAGGATTTCCTTGAGCAGCGCCGTCTTCCCCACGCCGAGCTGCCCGGTGACCACCGTGACCGAGCCTTCGCCCGTCCCGGCCGCGGCGATCGCGTCGCGCAGCCGGCGCAGTTCGGTCTCGCGTTCCGGCAGCGTCACGGCCGGCCCTCCCCGCCGGTGACGGCGGGCTGCCGGGTCACCGCGAACCCAGCACTGGACGCCCCCGCCACCCCGCCGGCCGCACCGCCCTCGACTGCCCGCAGCATCACGACCAGTCCTCCCCGCCGGCGGCGAGCGCCTCGGCCGGCTGACGCCTGCCGTCGATGCCCAGCTTGCGGTACACGTTGGTCAAGTGCAGCTCCACGGTCCGCCGCGTCACCGCCAACCCGGACGCCCCCGCCACCCCGCCGGCCGCACCACCCCCGACCACCCGCAGCATCACGACCAGCCCTCCCCGCCAATGGCGGCGAGCGCCTCCGCCAACTGCCGCCGGCCCTGGATACCCAGCTTGCGGTAGACGTTGGTCAGGTGCAGCTCGACCGTCCGCCGGGTCACTGCGAGCTCCACCGCGATCCCGGCGTTGGACGTGCCCGCGGCGGCCAGCTTCGCCACCCGGCGCTGGGCCTCGGAAAGCCCGTGCGTCCCGGCCGCCACGGGACGGCCGGTCAGCTCGTGCAGCCGCTCGAGGACGCACAGCCAGCGGTACCGCGCCGCCAAGGCGCCCGCTTCCGCGAGGTGCTCGCCGGCCCGGTCGCCGCCGGCCGCGGCCAGCTCCACCAGGGCCGTCGCGTGGCGCAGGTGACTGCCGCTGCCGTGCAGGAGCCCGACGGCCCGCTCGAGGTGCCCGGCACTGCCGGGGTCTTCGGGGCCGAGGGTGAGCGCGGTGGCCAGGTGCGCGCCGCCGACGGCGGCCCGGGTGCCCCACGCGGTCGCGGCGGCGAGCTCTTCGCCGAGCAGCAGCCGGGCGGCTTCCCGTTCCCCCAAGGCCACCAGGCACTTCGCCGCGGCCGACCGCCACGGCAGGACTTCCGGGTTTTCCCAGCCCCACGCGGAAAGCCGGCGGCCGCACTCGCGCACCGAGGCGAGTGCCGGGCCCGGCACGCCCTCCCCGAGCAGCACCACCCCCTTGGCGTACAACAGGAAAGCGCTGCCGAGCCCGGATCCCGGCTCGACCGGATCGCGCTCGAGCGCCTGCCGGGCAAGGTCGGCGCGGCCGGCCTGCAGGTGCACCCTCGCCTCGGTCGCGACCACGCGGGCGCGCAGCATCGCGTGCCAGTGCCGGGGCGGGACCAGCTCGTGCGCGTCGGCCAGATCGGCCGCCGCCTCGTCGAGGGTGCCCGCCGCGAGGTGGCGTTCGGCCCGTTCGGCCAGGGCGCGGGCGACCAGCGTCCGGGAGCACCGGCGGCGCGCCCGCGCGAGCACGTCTTCGCCGTGGGTCTCCGCTTCGGCGAGGTCCCCGGTGAGGACCAGCGCGCGGACCGCCGCGGCGCGCGCGGTCAGCGAGCGCGCCTCCGCCATCGGCTGGGCCAGCGCGGCGCGCGCGAGCCCGCGCACCCGGGCCGGGCGCAGCCCGCGCCGGGCCAGCAGCACCGCGGCCACGGCCGCCTGCGCCGGGTCCGACGGCCGGTCCGGCAGGGGCGGCATGCCGTAGCCGCCGACGGTCGACCGGTCCTGCGGGTCGCCGTCGGCCAGCCAGTACAGGCCGAGCAGCGTGTCGCGGTCCGCCGCCGGGACGTCCGGCCGGCGGAACGCGGCGGTCAGCGTGCGCGCGTTCAGCCCGCCTCGCGCGTTGAGCAGGTCCGCGGCCGCCAGCCGGTGCTCGCCTGCACCGTCCAATTCGGACAGTACCTGGGCCAGGTGGCGATCGCCCGCCTCCTGGTCGAGCAGCAGTTCCGCGGCGCCGAGGTCGAGCAGCACGGCCGCGCGCCGCGCCGGTTCGAGGGGTTCCTGCAGGGCGCGCTTCAGCGACGCGATCGCCTGCCCGTCGCGGCCGCCGTCCTGGCCCAGCCGGGCGGCCGCGCGCAGCACCTCCACCACCCAGGGCTCGCCGATCACGCGGGTCCGCCGCAGGATCGCCGCGACGGCGGCGTTCGCGACGCCGCGTTCGTGGCCCAGCTTCGCCGCGCGGGTGAAGAAGGCGTCACGGTCGTTCTCGGTCATCCGGCCCAGCACGCGCTGGCCGGTGTCCGGTTCGGCGAGCCCGCCACTCGCCGTGACCAGGCCGATCGCCCGCAGCCGCGCGAGGTCCGCGGCCAGCCGCTCCGGCGGGCACCCGGCGAGCTCGGCCAGCAGCGCCGGGCCGAAGCCGTCCTGGCACACGGAAACGGCGCGCAGCACGGCGGCGAGCTCGGCGGGCAGGCCGTCGACCAGGCGCAGCAGGCGTTCCCCGGCGATCCGGCTGAACAGTCCCGCCCCCTCCCGCGCGAACCCGGGCTCCATGCGCAGCCGGTTCAGGCCCTCGGTCAGCACCGCCGGGTTCCCGCCGCTGCCGCGCACGGCGTGCTCGGCCACCTGCTCGCCGGCTCCCGCGCCCAGCCGCTCGCGCACCAGGCCGGCCACCGCGGCGTCGCCGAGCGGGCGCAGCCGGATGCCGTGCGCGGCGGCCGCGGGGCACCAGGTGTCCAGCCCGCTGGTCTGGCTGACCACCAGCAGCACCGGAATCTCGTTCAGCAGCCCGGAAAGCGTGTGCAGCCACGCCCGGGACGCGGCGTCGGCCCAGTGCAGGTCGTCGACGACGAGCACCAGCGGCCGGCCACCGGCCGCGGCGAACAGGTCCCGGCACAGGCCGGCGAGGACGCGGCCGCCCGGCACGCCGTCGCCACCCGCCGCTGGGGGAAGCGCGCCGCCGAGCGCGGTGAAGACCTGGTGCAGCACGGTGAACGGCTGGGTGCCGTCGGACGGGCAGCACGGCACGTGGGCGACGCGCAGCCGGGCGTGCCGGGCGGTCGCGGCGACCGAGGCCAGCAAGGCGCTGCGGCCGGAGCCGGGCGCCCCGGTGACCGTGACGACCGCCGGGCCTCCTTCGGGCAGACCGTGGACCAGCCCGGTCAGCAGCGCGGACTCCTCGTCCCGCTCGGCCAGCCGCGGGCCGGGCACGCCGCGCTGGTGCGGCAGCCCCGCCGCGACCGGCGGGGCGAGCGCCGGGCGTTCGTCGCTATCCGGCGAGCCCATGCGTCCTCTTCGGTGCCCCGGTGTCGGCGGCTCCCGCGCTCGCCCGCAGCGCCGCGGCCAGCTCGGCCCGGCTGTCCACGGCGAGCTTCCGGTAGACGTTGGTCAGGTGCAGCTCGACGGTCCGCGGCGAGACGAACAGGGCGCCCGCGACGTCGCGGTTGCTCGCCCCGCCGGCGACCAGCCCGGCCACCTCGCGTTCGCGCTGGGTCAGCACGTCGGCGCGCGGTTTCCGCAGCCGGCCGCCCGACTCCTCGAGCAGCTCCCGGGCGAGCGCGCCGATCGAGCACCACCCCGAACAGGCGGACAGCATCGCGGCCTGGCGCAGGTGCTGGCGCGCCGCCTTGCGATCGCCGACACCCGTCAAAGCCTTGCCCAGCAGGTACTCCACCCGCGCGTACTCGATCCGGCAGGGCGAAGCCGCCAGTATCCGGACCGCCTCCGCCAGCAGCTCGGCCGCTCGGGTCCCCGACGCGACCGCGCCCCGGGCGGCCAGCACCAGGCCCCGGGCGGTCGCGGTCGGCCAGCTCCCGGCGAGCTCCTGCCCACGCTCGGCGCACGCGGCCGCTTCCCGGTGCCGGCCCTGCCGGACGAGCAGCAGCGTCGCGGCGTACCACCACGGCGCGAACACCGGGTTGCCCACGCCGGTCTCGTCCTGCCGCCGGCCGGATTCGAGCAGCAGTTCCAGTGCACCGTCCACATCGGAGCGCAGGACCCGGACCCTGGCCAGGCCGAGCAGCCAGAGGTGGCGCTCCGCCGGCGCGGCGTCCAGTTCGTCCGGACGCGCCGCGCGCAGCAGCGCTTCGGCGGCAGCCGGTTCGCCGTCGTCGCAGAGGGCGGTCGCCAGCGCGATGCGGACTTCGAGCCCCGGGCGCCGGCCGGCGTTCGCCAGCGCCGCGACGCGGATGTCGGCGAGCGCGCCTTCGCGGTCGCCGCTTTCCCGCAAGGCCTGGTAGCGGGCGGCCAGCGCCCGGCCGAGCCCGGCCCGGTCGCCGCGCACCGCGGCCTCGGCCACCGCCCGGTCGAGGGCCCGCAGGGCGTTCGGCGCGTCGTCGACCAGCCGCAGGGTCCGCGCGGCGGCGAGCAGGTCGGCGGTCGAGGCGGCCGCCACCGGCAGCCGGACCACGGCGCGGGCGCAGGCCGCGGCGACCTCGCTGCCGCGCCCGGCGAGCGCGAGGGCGGCGGCCCGGTC